>NZ_JBBHZM010000018.1:0-71213 GCF_049843615.1 Fictibacillus sp. Mic-4
TGTTTTTGTGAAAATTTGTAGAAATTTGCCGATAATATTTGCGAATACTTTAATTATGTTGTATAATATCGCGTAAATAGGAGGTGTGGTCTATGGGATGAACAGATGCTCCAAAATCGGGGATGTCGTTTTAGCTGCCAAGCCACAATCACCAGAGATGCAATTTACGAAAATAACGTGTTCAAAAATGGTCAATACTAGCTCTAATTTGTTTTGAACATTGATGTGGGCTATAGCAGCGAAGAACCGACAGAGGGTTTCTTCGCTTTTTTAATACTTTTAAAAAATATAATGAAATTGCAAGAAAAAATTAAACAGTTTTTTCATACTTATTTAACAATAGAGCGTCTATACTGTAGTATGAAACCATTAAAAACGTAGGGAGTGGTTTTTTGAGTCCTTCAACTGACCGAATGTTAACCCGTGTTAAAGCCATGTATCTTTTTATCCGGAAGAAAGGAACTGTTACAACACGAGAACTAGTTGAAGAATTTGGAATCACGCAACGAACCATCCAACGCGATTTAAATGTATTAGCATACAATAATTTAGTGAAAAGTCCTAGTCGGGGCATCTGGCAACCGACTTCAAAAAAAGTTAAAGTATCATAAACCGCTAAAGCGTTTTTCTACTAAGGAAAGCTCCCTATGCTTTACACAGGGAGCTTTCCTTATCTTGTCTTTAGCGGAATATCATTGATCTCTTCTACTAACTGATCCTTCATAACCGGTGAAACGATCCATTTTTCATTGAGCCAATCCACTTTTCCTTCCAGTGGCATATATTTGGTTCCTTCTCCCAACAATTTCGACCAGAACCCTTCGGAAAGCTCAAATCCGACCGCTTTCATCGATCTTGTTTCAAACACGATATCTTTAATTTTCCCAATCTTTTCGCCATCGGCCATCTCAACTTCCCAATTTTTCAATTGTCCGGCAGGGAAACAATTTTCCGTTTCTTCGGTTTGCCGTTCATTCCCTTTATATAAAATAACATTATCAATCGAAACGATCTCATCCACTGGTATATAGAACGTCTCTTTTACATATTCCTGACCGGCAATCGGCGGCATCCTTCCTGGAATTCCAGCATTTGCTGCACCTAATCCATTCGTCGCTGCAATCACGTTTTCAACCAATCGGTTATCCGGTTCATTTAAGGCTTCTTTTTTTCTCTCTTCAATCAGGGCTTTCTCTGTAAAGGCCAGACAACATAAGGAATAGTCATTTTTGTTAAGTAAAATACTGCTTAACTCAATATTTGTCTTACCGGTATGTTGATGTACAACTTTCATATTTAACAGATCTTTCCCTTTGATCAACATGAACCTTTCCTCCTTTAAGCTAATCAGAAGCCCTTACATTCCCATCGCTTCTCTTAAAGAAGATATACCCCGAAAAAGATTTTTACAAACTTACTTTTCTTTTAACGCTTCCACTTCATCCTCTGTCAACTCGCGGTATTCCCCTAATTCAAGTGACTCATCAAGGGACAAATTCCCCATTTTTATTCGTTTTAAATATCGCACTTTCTTTCCGACGGCCGCAAACATTCGCTTTACTTGATGGAATTTCCCCTCAGTTATGACAAGTTCAATCTCCGATGTCTCCCCCGAACGCAAGATCGTTAAATCTCCCGGCTTTGTTTTGTAGCCGTCGTCCAATAGAACCCCTTCTTTAAAAGCGGACACATCATTTTCATCGACACGTCCTTCAATGATCGCGTAGTACGTTTTTGGCACATGTTTTTTCGGTGATAAAAGAGCGTGGGATAGTTGCCCATCGTTTGTTAATAACAATAGCCCTTCCGTATCTTTATCTAACCGGCCAACAGGAAATGGGGCAAAATGTCTATCCTCTTCTGAAAGCAAATCAATAACGGTCTCTTGTTGCACGTCTTCCGTTGCAGAAATCACGCCCTGTGGCTTGTTCATCATTAAATAAATAAACTCTTTGTAAACAACTTTTTCTCCAAGTAAAAAAATCGTTTGCTCAACGGGGTTGACTTGTGTCTTTCCATCTTTTATGACAGTCCCCTCAACCTGTACCGCCCCTGACTTTAAAAGCTGCTTGACTTCTTTTCTACTGCCGAAGCCCATATTCGATAAAAGTTTATCAAGACGCACTCATCTCACCTCATACATAAGTCATGATTATTTTTTCCTATAAATTTGTAAAATTATGTTTTATACTGGATGAAACGTGGTATTTTACTCTTATAAGGGGGAAAGAACTATGAAACGCAAAATCGGGTTGCTTGCAACGGCAAGAAAAAAAGCGGACGAGCCTGCAGCCGCTATCGATTTATACATAAGTCCTTTGTTTCAAAAGTCGGTTCGATATGCCGTGCAAAACTATGATGATTTCTATTTATTTAGCGCAAAAGAAGGGCTCTTACAGAAAAACCAGTTTATTTATCCTTATAATGTTTCGATTAAAAATTTCAGCTTAAAAGAAAAACAAGAATGGGCAAAAAAGGTCATTTCCAAACTCCGTGAATTCGAGAGACCGGATCTTTGTATCATCTACCTTCATGGCGGCTGGGTGTACCGTGAATTCCTGCAGCCCGAACTCGAAAAGAACGGGTATGCCTATGAAGTTCCGTTAGAAGGATTAGGCATAGGAAAACAGCTTAATTGGTATGACTTACATATTAAGTAAGAAAGACCATAGCGCTTGTTTTTCTTACGAGGTGAGAAGTGAGAGGTTGGATTAGACTAAATTGGCGAAATGCCAATTTTTCACTTTTTAAGAAAGCAGGTCGATGCTCCGACCTGCTTTCTACCCTCGCTGTTGTTTTCTTTTTTTCAAAAATGCCAACCGATCGCCAAATATAATTCCGAGCAAGCCTGATCGGTAGCTTAAGAAAAAATAGACGAGAGCACCAAGCCCAGCTCCTACAATTAAAGTGAAGATGGAGCTCCATTTTGTATATTCCCCGCCAAACATCGCAAGAAGCGGTATTTTCACGAGCCACACGATGAACGCCATAATAAACGAAAAGAGAAGGATGAGCACTGTTCTCCGATACACCCATTTATACGAAAAGTTCCCATACTTTTTAATGACGACTAAATTCAAGCCGACTGATACGATATAACCGCCATTTGTCGCCATTAATGAACCGATTCCTTCAAACCAATGAATGAACGGTTCATTAAATACCATTTTAAATAAAACACCGAGCAGCATGCTTAATAATGCAAATTTTTGTTTATTCAAGCCCTGTAAAATTGCCGCTGTAATTGTAAACAATGCAAAAAGGATCGCTGTCGGCGAGTACCATTGAAGCAGCTGCCCGCCAAAATGGTTCATATCTTTAATCGAAAATAATGTGCCGTATGCAGGATAAGCAAGGACAGACAAGCCAATTGCAGCCGGTACGGTTAAAAATAAGACGATTTGAAAGGTTTGCGAAATGTTTTTATTTAAAGCCTTATAGTCATCCTTTACATACGCCTGTGTAATAATAGGAATCAGTGTAAGAGCAAACGCAGTTGCCAATGATACAGGAATCATCACCAGTTGATGAGCGGTCTGCGTCACAATGGCGACAACATTCTCTGCCGCGCTTTGCTTATATCCGTCTTGTTCAAGCGCCCTCACTACTGTAAATTGATCGACCATTTTATAAAGCGGAATTGCAATGCCGACCGCAACGAATGGAATGGCATAAGTAATCGTTTCTTTATACATTTGCGCAAGTGAAATGTTAGAATTTACTTTATTCTCTTTATAAAGTTTTTGCAAATGCGGACTTCGTTTTTTCCAATACCAGAGAAGCACAATTAATCCGCCAACCGCTCCAATCGTTGCGGCAAATGTAGCAAGCCCTACAGCCGTCGTAATTTCACCATGAAACACTTTAATGACGACGAAGCTTCCAACAATGATAAAGACAATCCGAATGATCTGTTCAATAACTTGTGATACCGCTGTCGGACCCATCGACTGAAACCCCTGGAAATACCCGCGGATTAAGCTCATCGATGGAACGATGATCAATGCCGTGCTGACCATCCGAATGACAAACGTAATATCTTCCTGACTGTTCCCCTGCGTTCCGCTTCCGCCGACAATCCGCGAAGAAAGGAATGGAGCAATTGTAAATAGAACGATAAAGGCTAAAAAGCCCGTTAAGGTCATTAACAATAACCCGGTTTTTAAAAGCCTTCTCCCTGTATTGTAATCGCCCAGCGCATTGTACTTGGAAACAAATTTTGAAACCGCTAGCGGGACGCCCATTGTCGCAATACTTAGCAAAATCGTATAAGGATTGTACGCATACGTATATAGTGCTACACCTTTCAATTTGACTAAATACGTAAACGGAACGATATAGATCATCCCAATGAATTTTGAAAAGAAAGTTGCAATCGTTAATATAAATGTTCCTCTTAATAATCGAGACATTGATTCCTCTCCTACAACTACCAAACTGCTTGAAGTCTTCTTTAAGGCAATACTAGTATTGTATCACATCTTCCCGCATTCGAGAAAAATGTCGATAATTCTTACAAAAAAATTAGTTGGAAGCGGTAGATGTCGATTTCTTTTTTTGGCGAAACTATGATATCGTTTGTCTATATATACATAGGTGGGATTGTAATGAAAACAGACGTTATTGTTATTGGCGGAGGTCCATCAGGGTTGATGGCGTCCGTTGCTGCAGCAACTCAAGGAGCCCGTGTGCTGCTCATTGATAAAGGAGATAAACTTGGAAGAAAGCTTGCCATTTCCGGCGGAGGGCGGTGCAATGTAACAAACCGGCTTCCTGTCGCTGAAATCATTAAACACATTCCGGGAAATGGCCGCTTTTTATACAGTGCGTTTTCAATTTTCAACAATGAGGACATTATCGCGTTTTTCGAAGGGCTTGGAATCCGGTTAAAGGAAGAAGATAATGGGCGGATGTTTCCCGTCAGCAATAAAGCGAAGGATGTCGTTGATGCACTGCTCGACAAAGTAAAATCACTCAATGTACTAATTCGTACGAATGCTCCTGTGAAAACGATTAACTTTTTAGAAACCGGAAAAAAAGAAGTTGTCTTAAAAAGCGGCGAAGTGTTATCCGCTTCGGCCGTTATCGTTGCTGTCGGGGGCAAGTCCGTTCCACATACTGGATCGACGGGTGACGGCTACGCGTGGGCGAAAAAAGCGGGTCATACGATTACGGAACTTTATCCGACAGAAGTTCCAATCACATCAAAAGAGAAATTTATAATGAAAAAAGAGTTGCAAGGATTGTCATTAAGAGATATTCAGTTATCCGTCTGGAATCCTAAAGGCAAACCAATCATTTCGCATCGCGGGGATATGTTGTTCACCCATTTCGGCATTTCTGGCCCAACAGCGCTCAGATGCAGCCAATTTGTCGTAAAAGCGCGAAAAAAATTCAATGTGGATGAGATCACGATGAGCCTCGATGTATTTCCGGATAAGAATGAGGAAGAATTGTTTCAAGAAGTGACAAAGCTATTGAAAAACGAGCCGAAAAAAGCGGTCAAAAACGTGTTGAAAGGATTTTTGCCTGAACGTTATTTGTTGTTTTTATTAAACCGGGCGGAAATCGGGCATGAAACAACATTTGAGCATTTGCCGAAACAAAACTTGCGCCAATTCGTCGCTTTCTTAAAAAAGTTTCCATTTCAAGTAAACGGTACGCTTTCCATTGAAAAAGCGTTTGTGACGGGTGGCGGGGTGTCGATTAAAGAAATCCATCCGAAGACGATGGAATCCAAAATAAAAGACGGGCTTTATTTTTGCGGAGAAATTCTCGACATTCACGGCTATACTGGTGGATACAACATTACCGTCGCATTCGTCACCGGGCATTTGGCCGGAACAAATGCAGCGTTAGGAAAGAACATGTAAGGGAAGTCGGCTTATTCGATTTCCCTATTCTCGATAAATGATCATTGCGGAATACGAGTAAATCGTTTCATCTTCGTCGTCTTTTAAACTATCGCTAATGGCAACCTGGTATTGGATCTCTTTAAGCTGGGGTTCTGTTATCGTCTCAAGAAACGCGTTAACCGCTTCTTCAAGGTCTTCCTCATGTTCCTCGTCAAACAGCTTCACTTTGAGCATTTTCAGCACCTCCTGCATGAAAATTTCAACCAGGAGCCTGTCGAATCCTTTGTAGGAAATTGACTAGTTTTGCAATCAAAAAACACCTTCTGGCTAACTATACAGAAGGTGTTTTTCAACTTACTCCGCTTTATTATATTTCAGCATGCCGCCAACCATGTTTTTTACCTTATAACCATGATCCTGCAAGAACTGGCATACCCGTTCACTGCGTCCACCGGAACGGCAAATGATAATATGTTCCTCATCTTTGTCGATCTCATCCAAACGTTCCGGAATATCGCCCATTTTGATATGCTTCGCTTCCGGAATTTTCCCTTCCGCTACCTCTTCATCTTCACGAACGTCGATAAGAGATACTTTTTTACCTTCTTTCAAAAGTTCTTTTACTTCGTCTGTTGTAATTGTCGGTACTTGTTGTTCCATTTTATCATCCTTCCATTTGTTTTCATTCCTTTATTTTTCATGTTCAGAGGATGAAAGTCAAGTTTGCAGCTGAAGTTTGAATTCATTTTTAAAACTATTCATATTCGAACATTCTTATTAGTTTTGTTGATATAATGTAAACAATCATTAATTTCCCCGGAGGATGGAATGAATCCCGAACCACGAATTACACGCAGACAGTTTTTAAAAAAAAGTAAAAAATTGCTTCTTGGTGCAGCTGTTATTTTAGCAACCGGCTCTTATTCTACTTTAATCGAGCCGTTTTGGATTGAAATAAAAAAAGTTCATATTAAAATAAATAACCTTCCTCCTGCTTTTGATGGATTTAAGATCATCCATTTTAGCGATATTCATCTCGGCTTTCATTTTCAGCCCGGACATTTACCGAAAATCGTGCAAATTATCAATCGGTTAAAGGGCGACCTTATTTGTTTTACAGGTGATTTGCTTGATACTATTCATTCGCTAGATTCATTGCCTGGTTCAATTTCTGCCTTGCAGCACCTTAAAGCTCCATTAGGCAAGTTAGCTGTTTTAGGGAACCATGACTATATGGCCGGAGTTGATCGGGTATCCCAAGGACTTAGACAGTCGGGATTTCAGTTATTAATTAATGAAAATACGGTAGTTAGCAAAAAGCGAGATCTTCTATTTATAAGCGGGATTGATGACAGCCTGTTCGGGTATCCATCTCTTGAAAAAGCAACAGCAAACGTTCCGGATAATGCGTGCCACATTCTATTGTCCCACGAACCTGATATTGCCGAGATTAGTAGCCGATACCGGATTGATCTACAGCTCTCCGGCCATACTCATGGCGGACAAGTCCGTCTTCCATTTGTCGGGCCAATTCTTACTCCTGACCTCGGAAAAAATTACGTTTCAGGATTATACCGGGTGAATCATTCTAACTTGCAAGTGTACACGAACCGGGGATTAGGAACGACCCATTTGCCTATTCGTTTTTTATGCCGCCCCGAGATCACGCTCATTACCCTTGAAAAAGCTAAAGACCGCAGGTGAGCGGTCTTTTTAGTTTGCAGGAAACCCATCTTCTACTCATTATTCCGCCAATTCCAATAATATTTCCGCCGAAATTGGTTATAATTTCGCCGATTTAAGGCAGTATTCCGCCAAAGGAAAAGACCGCTCATTATAAGCGGTCTTTTGGACTTAATTCGCAACAATATTGACGAGTTTGCCTGGTACGGCGATCACTTTACGAACCGTTTTTCCTTCAATGTTGCTTTGTACGCTTTCATGGTTCAACGCAACTTCTTCCATTTCCTCTTTCTTCAAATCAGCAGGAACATTAATCTTCGCTTTCACTTTCCCGTTAATTTGTATAACGATTTCGATTTCTTTCTCAACGAGCTTCGACTCATCCCAGATTGGCCATGAGCTATAGGCGATTGTTTCATTGTGCCCTAGCTTCTCCCATAGCTCTTCACAAATGTGCGGAGCGATTGGGGACAATAGCTTCACGAAACCTTCCATGATCTCTTTCGGCAATCGCTCTTGCTTATTTGCCTCATTGATAAATACCATCAATTGTGAAATAGCTGTATTAAAGCGAAGTCCTTCAAAATCTTCCGTTACTTTCTTCACCGTTTGATGATACACTCGCTCGAACGCTTCAGTCGGTTCGACCTCTTGAATCGCCGGATGAAGCTCACCTTCTTCAGTTACATATAATCGCCATACACGGTCAAGGAATCGGCGGGCACCATCTAACCCTGTCGTGCTCCAGGCGATGGATGCGTCAAGCGGTCCCATGAACATTTCATACAATCTTAGCGTGTCTGCTCCGTGGCTCGCGATAATTTCGTCAGGGTTGACGACATTCCCTTTCGATTTGCTCATTTTTTCATTGTTTTCACCAAGAATCATGCCCTGGTTGAATAGACGCTGGAACGGTTCCTTCGTTGAAACTACACCAAGATCATAAAGCACTTTATGCCAGAAACGGGCATACAATAGGTGAAGGACCGCATGTTCAGCACCTCCGATATAAATATCGACCGGAAGCCAGTGCTTTAATTTTTCTGGATCGGCCAGCTTTTCGCTATTATTAGGGTCGATGTAGCGAAGGTAATACCAGCAGCTGCCCGCCCATTGCGGCATTGTGTTCGTTTCGCGGCGGCCTTTTTTACCGGTTACCGGGTCAACGACATTCACCCAATCTTCAACATTTGCAAGTGGCGATTCTCCAGTTCCGGAAGGCTTAATTTCATCCACTTGAGGCAATGTAAGCGGAAGCTCTTCTTCAGGAACAGTTGTCATTGTTCCGTCTTCCCAGTGAATGACCGGAATGGGCTCGCCCCAGTAGCGCTGGCGCGAGAACAACCAATCGCGAAGGCGGTATGTGACTTTCTTTTCGCCTTTTCCTGTTTCTTCAAGCCAGGCGATCATTCTTTGAATCGCTTCATCTTTTCTAAGACCGTTAAGAAATTCAGAGTTAACGAGTTCTCCGTCCTCCGTATAAGCGGCTTTTGAAACGTCCCCGCCTTTAACGACTTCGATAATAGGCAAGTCAAACTTTTTCGCAAATTCATAGTCACGCTCATCATGCGCCGGGACCGCCATAATTGCGCCTGTTCCGTAGCTTGCTAGCACATAATCGGCGATCCAAACCGGAATTTTCTTGCCGTTTACCGGGTTAATCGCATAAGCCCCGGTAAATACGCCGGTCTTCTCTTTTGAAAGCTCAGTCCGTTCAAGATCGGATTTCGACGCCACTTTTTCTTTATACGTTTGTACAGCTTCTTTCTGCTCGTCTGTCGTAATTTCATCAACGTAACGATGTTCCGGTGCAAGCACCATATACGTCGCTCCGAACAATGTATCCGGACGGGTCGTAAATACAGTCACTTCTTTGTCATGGCCGTCGATCGCAAAGTGCACTTCAGCCCCTTCAGAACGTCCGATCCAATTGCGTTGCATTTCTTTCAAGCTTTCCGGCCAGTCAAGTTCTTCAAGGTCTTCAAGTAGCCGGTCAGCATAAGCGGTAATTTTCAACATCCATTGTCTCATCGGCTTACGAACGACCGGATGTCCGCCGCGTTCACTTTTCCCATCGATGACCTCTTCATTTGCAAGAACCGTTCCTAATGCTTCACACCAGTTCACCGGCACTTCGTCCACATAAGCAAGGCCTTTTTTAAACAATTGAATGAAAATCCACTGCGTCCATTTGTAATAATTTGGATCTGTCGTGTTGATTTCGCGGTCCCAATCGTATGAAAAACCGAGCTCTTTAATTTGCCGGCGGAACGTATTTATATTTTTCTCTGTAAATTCTGCCGGATTGTTCCCGGTATCAAGCGCGTATTGTTCGGCAGGAAGACCGAATGCGTCCCACCCCATTGGATGAAGGACATTATAATCTTGCATCCGCTTCATACGAGAAACGATATCTGTCGCCGTATAGCCTTCCGGATGTCCGACATGAAGTCCGGCACCAGAAGGATAAGGAAACATGTCTAGCGCATAAAATTTCTTTTTGCCGATCTCATCCTTCGTTTTGAACGTTTTATTTTTTTCCCAATAGGCTTGCCATTTCGCCTCTATTTTTCTGTGGTTGTAATACATAGGTAAACTCTCCTCCATCTTATTGACTTACACTGCTCCTTGCGAGCGATCTTATTGTTAGAATTAAAAAAACCTCCCGTCCCAATAATAGGGACGAAAGGTTGTTTCATTCAAAAAACCTGCCGCGGTACCACCCACATTAGCACTCAAGCTGAGCGCTCGCTCAATTTCCCTTAACGCGGATATACGGCAAGCATTACTTTGCATTTTCACACTTGCAACTTCGAGGCGAGTTCAAAAAGATCCGGGATTGACTTGCACCGACCGTCAATTCTCTACTTCCCTGTTCTTATTTACTACTCCTCATCATCGTCTTTTCAATTCATCATTATTATTAATTAGTATTTTATGAATGTTACAGAAAAATGTCAAGAAAATTTAAAAACAGTTTCGCCTGAACTAGCATATTTTATACATCAGCTAAAGAAAGGATATACAATCGAAGTCAAGCTGCTAATGACGACTGTGATCGCGTTTTGCAAAACATTGAAAAAATATTGGTTTAATGGTGTTATGATGATAATGAAGAAAAGCAAAATACCAAAGTGTTCAAAACGCATCATCGCCTGCCTGATTGTATCCGGGGCCAGTTCCTCCAGCACGCGATAACCGTCGAGCGGTGGAAGCGGAAATAAATTGAAAACGAATAAAAGGACATTCAATTTAATAATATTCGTAATTAAATCATTGATCATTTGCAATTTATCTAATGATACGTTTTGTAAAATGCCAGTATGAAAAAGGGCATAAAACACAATAATACCGATGAACGCAACGATTAAATTGCTTAAAGGGCCAGCGATGGAAACAAGAATGCTATGAAGGTGCGGCCGTTTAAAGTTTCGGCGGTCAACCGGAACAGGTCTTGCCCAGCCAAAACCGGCAATTAGAATCAATATCGTGCCAATCGGATCGATATGTGACACCGGCGAGAGCGTCAATCTTCCTAAATTTTTTGCCGTCGGATCCCCGCATTTATAAGCGACGAGTGCATGGGCGTATTCATGGACGGTAAACCCGATGACAAAAGCAATAATTACATAAGGCAACTCTTGCAACGAAAAAGCTAAAAATTGTTCCATAATTCTCTCCCAACGATTTAGTTTCCTATTTATTATAAGCGATCACCTTCTATATTCCTATTGACAAAATACGAAATTAAAATCCGCTGTTAAACGAAACAGCGGACTTCATTATTTAAATATCCAGAGGCTTCTCTTTTACTTTGATAGAAGGGATCAGGCGATCAAACGCCTGGGTTACTAGCATCGATAGAATAAAAAATCCAAAAATGATGCCAAAAAGTGTATTCATACCAAATTGGTCAACAATAACTCCACCAAAAACCGGGCCGATCATTCTACCAGCCGTTGCCGTGCTGTTGACAACTCCTTGATAAAATCCCGCCCGGCCGTCAGGTGCAAGTTCATTTGCGATAGAAGGGATGCCCGGCCAGACAAACATTTCCCCAATTGTTAAAATCAGCATGGCTATTAAAAATCCGCTAAACGCGTGAGCGGTACTGACGACGATAAACGAGACGATAAAAATAGAATAACCTATCATAATTTGTGCTTTTGATGAATGAATCCACTTTTTCAAGACTACATTCAAAAAAGGCTGCCCGAGGACAATAACAGCACCGTTGACCGTCCATAATAAACTATATTGCTTAAGGTCGATGCCAATTTCCTGAGTGTGTGAGGCTATAGAGGAAGTCCATTGAACATAACAAATCCAAGCCAACAAATACCCCGTACATAAAACAAGCAATGCTTTGAATACGCTTTTGTTTTTAATTCGTTTGTTTTGGGTAAGCACACTTTCCGGTGATACCGCATGGAGAGCAGTTCCCATGCCCCTATAACCAAAAATGACCAAAAGCAAAAAGACGATCACTAATAGCGTATTGCCGATAAAAGACCATTCAAAAGAAATTGAAGCTGCTAAACCGCCAATTGCGGCACCGACCGCAACGCCGACGTTTTGCGCAACATATATGGCATTAAAAGCTTTTCTTCCCCCTTCTTTCCAAACCGTTCCCGCCATGGCAAACATCGCCGGAAACGTAACGCCGCTTCCAAACCCGATAATGGTGAGCAATATCGCATACGGTAGAAAGCTGTGAAAAAATACAAGAGTAATTAATGATGCCGTAGTAATGCTTAATCCAATGATAACGGTTTTATACCCGCCAAATTTATCAAACAACGTTCCTCCGATTAAATTGCCGATTACTCCCGCACCCGAGTTCAACATAAGAACAATTCCTGCAACCGTTAATGATCTTCCCAGATGGTCATGCATGTAGATCGTATTTACCGGCCATAAAAACGATGTTCCTGTTACATTAATCATCATTCCGATCACTAAGAGCCAGACTGCTTTTGGCATGATGCTCTCCCCCACTTCTCCAATATCCTTCTGTATTGTAGTTCTTTTTCTATTCAATGACAATTAACTTTACTCCATTTCCAAAAATTATCTCGTTCTCATCCGTTTGGAATATGGAGACTGGCATGTTACAATGGCAGGTAGTGCTTTTTTCTATTTTCAACAAAAGCATTACTATGGAAAGGAGTTGTTTGTTGTGGCTCACGTAACAAAAGTTCCAGCACACTTTGGCGATAAGCGTTTTTATACATGGAATCAACATTTAAAGGAGCACTTTGGTGAAAAAATTATTAAAATTCCGCTTGATGGCGGTTTTGATTGCCCGAATCGGGACGGCAAGGTAGCTTATGGTGGATGCACCTTTTGCTCCCAGAGTGGATCCGGTGATTTTGCCGGAGATCGCCGGGACGATATTATTACTCAATTTAATACCGTAAAAGAGAGAATGCATCAAAAGTGGAAAAAAGGAAAATATCTCGGGTACTTTCAGGCGTTTTCCAATACGTATGCTCCTGTAGAAAAGCTGAAGGAGATGTATGAAACGATTCTCGAACAAGAAGGTGTCGTCGGCCTTTCAATCGCAACGCGCCCGGACTGTCTACCTGATGATGTGGTCGAATATCTTGCCGAATTAAATAAACGGACGTACCTCTGGGTCGAACTTGGCCTTCAAACCGTTCATGAGCGTACAGCTCTCCTTATTAACCGGGCACATGATTATCCAACATATGTTGAAGGCGTCAATAAACTCCGAAAGCATAACATTCGCGTCTGTTCCCACATTATTAACGGCCTGCCGCTTGAAACACCGGAAATGATGATGGAAACGGCCCGTGAAGTAGCAAAATTGGATGTTCAAGGAATCAAGATTCATCTTTTGCATTTATTAAAGAAAACGCCAATGGTCAAACAGTACGAACAAGGACTATTAGAGTTTCTCGATTTCGATACGTATGTCGGGCTTGTTTGTGACCAGCTTGAAATTTTGCCGCCGGATATGATGATCCACCGGTTGACAGGCGACGGACCTCCCGACTTGATGATCGGACCGATGTGGAGCTTAAAGAAATGGGAAGTCTTGAATGCGATTGAAGATGAATTAAAACGAAGAGATAGTTTTCAAGGCAAATTTTATCAACCTGTGGTGAAAGTGCAATGAAGCTACAAGGAATATTACCTTTTGCAAGAACGTTGCTTGCCTCAGCTGTCGGGGAAGGTGATATTGCGGTCGATGCGACTTGCGGTAACGGCAATGATACACTCTTTTTAGCCAGACTTGTCGGAAAAGATGGCCATGTTTTCGGATTCGACATTCAAATTGAGGCAATCGCGGCCACGAATCATAAACTGGAAGTTAATAACTGCCGCCAGAACGTAACCTTATTCCACGCTTCACACGCCGAATTGAAAAACTATATTCCTGACACGATGAAAGGGAAAATAAAAGGCGCTGTGTTTAATCTCGGTTATCTTCCCGGCGGGAATAAAACGATCGTAACAAAAGGCGACTCGACCATTTCTGCAATTGAAAGTCTTCTTGAGCTAATGGGAAAAGAAGCGGTTATCGTTCTTGTCATTTATCATGGACATGAACAGGGGAAGGTCGAACGGGATGAAGTAATGGCATATGTCAAGAGCCTTGATCAACAAGCTGTTCACGTTCTCCAATACGGATTCATTAATCAAAAAAACAATCCGCCGTTTATCGTGGCGATTGAAAAAAGATAAAGCTCTTTCCTTTGGGCGAGGAAAGAGCTTTTCTTATCCTGATGACATCTTCAGTCGTTCGTACAGTTTTCTGTTTAAATAAAAAAATAAAGTTGAGCCGCCGCCAAGTCGAATAATTTTATCTGCCGCTTCTTTCGTTTGCTGATCTTTCCTTACTTTTTGATCCGCTAAGTATATGCCAAGAAGGCCGCGATTGATCAGCCGGTGAAATTTATAGTTCGGAAGAGCGCGAATGCTTTTGTCGGCCTGTTTGACAAAGTGGGTAAAACGCTCCAGTAAATGCTGATTGTTATCATAGTATGAACAAAAGTTCAAATCCCCTCCTAATCGATCTTCTTCTTGATCGACTAAGTAATCAAGCAAAATATGGAGGCCCTGAACCCAAGGGAAGTAACCTTCCTTAACTGTATGTACCAACTCTTTCGAACATTGATTGCCAAATGCATATGACACTAAACAAAAAATTCCGAGTGTAGAGCCGGCACAGGCCGAAAACTCATACCAGCTCATTTCCGGCAAAGACTTTTGATGCTTCGAATGCCACGCCTTTAATCGAGGAACCCGTTCATCAACCTTCACATGTTTATGAACTTGCAGGTCGCAATAGTAACGGGCCAATTCAATTAATGCATCTTGTATGAAATGAAACTTCGGTGCTTTTTCTAAAACATCCTGGCATGTCTCTACAAGTGCTGATAAATAACCGCCATCATCTTGTTCCGCACGATATCGATAATAGTTCACATGAATGGCGCCCGGTGTTAGCGCATGAATCATTGACTCGTGCAATGCTTCAAAATCAACCGGGTCAAGAGACGTACTGCGGTCACATAAATTATCAAGATAATCGCTGATCGTTTGATAAGCGACGACAAAACGAATAACCTCATCTTTATGTTCGCCGGATAGCAATGCAAAAATGGAACCGCCTTCACAGTGGAACGTTTTTGTGTCAATGCTGGCGAGTGCTTGTTTTCTTAATTCTTCATTCGGAATCGTATTCGCTCGCTCTTTCCATTTCCTAAGATAAAAGGAGACAGTTGGAAAGATATCGCGGTAAATTCTATACATAAGTGTCCATGGCTGCTCCGGTACATTCATTCTTTTCACTCCTTGCTCCAAACCAATTGTCTCCCTACTATAAATGCATGGATAAATACGTCACAAAATAACGAAAAACGTCATCGCGCTCCGGCTCATTTAACACTTCATGATATAGCTTTGGATATTCTTTATACGCCTTTTCTGTTAACTCTAACCGATTAAACCATCCGCGCACTTCGTATTTATTGACAATGCGATCTTCTCCCGCCTGCATGATTAAAAGCGGAACATCCGGGAAACGCTTCACCGTTTCATTGGCGATTTTCATTGCTTGAACTAACTCTCTATACCATCTAACCGATACTTTTTTTACAAGTAGCGTATCTTCCGCGTCCCTTAACCTTACTTCTTCATTTCTCGTTGCACTTTCAGGCTCAATATTGGCTGCAAACCGTACGGACGGAGCAATTTTATTAAGTACTCTCGATAATGCTTCCTTCCCTTTGGATGGCGGATTGACAAGTCCAAGACATGGGGAAGATAGAACGACGGCATGGACTGTAAACCTTTTTTCTGTAATCGCACGGATCGTTGCAAGACCCCCGAGACTATGTCCAAAAAGGAAAACTGGCAATTGGTATTTATTAGCTTCAAGCATCCACTGTTCAATCGTCTCTATATATTCATCAAATGAATCAATATGCCCTCTCCTTCTTGTTGTCGTGCCCTGGCCGGGCAAATCGCCCATAATGCAATGAAACCCTGACTCATTCAACTTTCTTATAACCCATTCATAGCGGCCGTGATACTCTCCAGCACCATGAACAATCACAACGACTCCTTTCGCTTGTTCTTTTGATTCCCATCGCCACATATTCTTTACCCCCTTCTGTTATATTTTTCACTTTGGTAAACTAATATAAGAGTCAAAAAAAATTGAGGATGTGAGACGATGATTTACCCTTTTCATGATAAAAATCCTGTTATTAGTAAAACCGCTTTTATTGCTGATTATGTAACAATTACAGGCGATGTCACCATTGGCGACTATAGCTCGATCTGGTTCAATACTGTCATTCGCGGGGATGTGGCCCCGACCATTATTGGAAATGGCGTCAACGTCCAGGACAATTCCGTTCTTCACCAGAGCCCGAACAAGCCGCTTATTCTCGAGGACGGTGTGACGGTTGGACATAGTGTTATATTACATAGCTGCATGATCAGACAAAACGCCTTAATTGGCATGGGTTCACTCATTTTGGATGGCGCTGAAATCGGTGAAGGTGCCTTTATTGGAGCGGGGAGCCTTGTTTCTCAAGGAAAGAAAATCCCGCCCAATACATTGGCCTTCGGACGCCCGGCAAAAGTTATTCGTGAATTAACCCCGGAAGACATACAGGATATGAACCGAATTCGCCGTGAATACAAGGAAAAAGGTCAATATTATAAATCATTGCAATCTAAGCGTTAAACTCAATTTGATTGCCGTCAGGATCACAAACAAACACTTGATGCCATCCTGTCTGGCTGTTCGTTTTATTTAAATAAGGAATTTGATGATGATCAAGAATTTTCAATAACTTATCCATATCCTTCACCCGTATGGCAAAATGGCCATCCCGGCTGTCCAGGTCCGTCGTCCCCCTTCGCGCTTTTCCGTTTGGATGAACAATTAAATGCAATTGTGTGTTGCCAAAATCATACCAAACACCCGGAAAGTCGAATTGGGGACGTTCCTTGCTTTGCTTGAATCCAAGTATACCTTCATAAAAATACAATGCCTTTTTCAAGTCGGTAACAAGCAATGACACATGATGAATTCCTTCGTACATTCCATCCACTCCTTATTTTCCAACCCTGGTAATCACTTATTTTACCATACTTCCATATAAATGATTGAATTTTTACCTTCTCAACAATCTTTTGTTAGCGATTTTTTGTCATGTTGGAAAAGTCCTCCTAATAGAAATAATAGAGAATGAAAAACAGGAGGTGCAAGCCAGGCATGAACACTAAAGGAACAAAAACGTACATTCCCTATCATAGTCCGTATGATCCGTGTGATCCGATCGGAAAAAAGTATTATTCTACCCCGCCAAACCTTTATATGGGGTTTCAGCCTTATAATCTTGAACAATTCTCCCCGAAAGAAGCATTAAAAAAAGGAACGTTATGGCCCGCCTTTTATGATTATTATGAAAATCCTTATGAAAGAAAATCGTAAAGGGGTGAGATGACATGGCCCAATTACCTGCAGAATTTTATCAATTGATGGAAGAACTGCAAGCCGTTGATTTTGTATTAGTGGAATTAACTCTTTATCTTGATACACACCCTGAAGATACAAACTCCATTCATCAATTTAATCAATTTGCACAAACGAGAAAAAAGCTGAAACGCGCAATTGAATCGAAATACGGCCCGCTTCAACAGTTTGGCAACAGCTATGCCGGTGCCCCGTGGAACTGGGACAGCCCACCATGGCCGTGGCAACTTTAACTTCTGATTCAACAACAAGGGGGGACTAGTTTTCAATGTGGATTTATGAAAAAAAACTTCAATATCCCGTTAGAGTAAGTACGTGCAACCCGAAGCTGGCAAAATTTTTAATTGAGCAATATGGAGGGGCTGATGGAGAACTGGCCGCTGCATTGCGGTATTTAAACCAGCGTTACAGCATTCCGGATAAAGTTATTGGATTATTAACGGATATCGGTACAGAGGAGTTCGCCCATCTCGAAATGATCGCGACAATGGTTTATAAATTAACGAAAGATGCAACGCCACAGCAACTTCGCGACGCCGGCCTTGAAGGCCATTATGCAGATCATGACAGTGCGCTTCATTATCATAATGCAGCCGGAATACCGTGGACAGCCACTTACATTCAGGCAAAAGGCGACCCGATAGCCGATCTTTACGAAGATATCGCGGCAGAGGAAAAAGCTCGGGCAACGTATCAATGGTTGATCAACATGTCAGATGATCCGGATTTAAATGACGGGCTTCGCTTTTTAAGGGAAAGAGAAATCGTTCATTCCCAGCGTTTCCGGGAAGCCGTGGAAATTTTAAAAGAAGAGCGCGATCGGAAGGTCTTTTTCTAAACCGCCAATTAGGCGGTTTTTTTAAAATAAAAACCATGGCTTTTTATAAAAGCCATGGTTTTAAACATTAAATATTTGCCTGTTTCTTTAGTTCTTCCGCTTTATCTGTTTTTTCCCACGGAAGTTCAACATCCGTGCGGCCAAAGTGACCGTAAGCAGCCGTTTGCTTATAAATCGGACGGCGAAGGTCGAGCATTCTTATAATACCTGCCGGACGAAGGTCAAAATTGTTGCGCACGAGTTCCACGAGAACTTCTTCGGACACTTTGCCAGTGCCAAATGTATCGACAGAAATGGATACCGGTTGCGCAACACCGATCGCATAAGCAAGCTGAACTTCAACTTTTTCAGCAAGGCCAGCTGCAACAATATTTTTTGCTACATAGCGGGCCGCATAAGCAGCAGAACGGTCCACTTTTGTAGGATCCTTACCGGAGAATGCACCGCCGCCATGGCGAGCATAACCGCCATACGTATCAACAATAATTTTACGCCCAGTAAGCCCTGCATCCCCTTGAGGTCCGCCGATTACAAAGCGGCCAGTCGGATTGATGAAATATTTTGTTTTCTCATCAATTAACTCCTCTGGAACGACAGGTTTAATAACCTTCTCTTTCATATCCGCTTGAATTTGCTCTAAGCTAATCTCTGGATGATGCTGGGTTGAAATGACAATCGTATCAATACGAACCGGCTTTCCATTTTCATCATACTCAACTGTTACTTGTGTTTTTCCATCCGGACGCAAATAAGGCACTTCTTCCGATTTACGCACTTCAGCTAATCGGCGGGATAAACGGTGAGATAAAGAAATTGGAAGCGGCATTAATTCAGCTGTTTCGTTGCACGCGAATCCGAACATTAACCCCTGGTCACCTGCTCCGATGGCTTCAATCTCTGCATCCGTCATTGAACCTTCACGTGCTTCAAGGGCCTTGTCAACACCCATTGCTATATCCGCTGATTGTTCATCAATGGATGTAAGAACCGCGCACGTTTCAGAGTCAAAACCATACTTTGCACGATCATATCCGATTGCCTTAATTGTCTCACGGACAACCTTTGGAATATCGACATACGTAGATGTCGTAATTTCCCCGGCAACTAATACCAACCCGGTTGTTACAGACGTTTCGCAAGCTACGCGGGCATTCGGATCATTTGCTAAAATTTCATCTAAGATCGCATCGGAAATTTGATCGCAAATTTTATCCGGATGTCCTTCTGTTACAGATTCTGAAGTAAAAAGACGACGACTTACCTTTTTTGACAATTGAGGATCCTCCTTCTCCGAAAAGGGAATATAAGATACGGTACTCATTCCTATATATCAACAGTTTAAAACGTTCTAATGGACATAAAAAAAGCCTTTTCCATTACAAAACCACTTGAGGAAAAGGTCCATTCTTTAAAGCCTTCAACCTCTTATTTTCCAAGGTAAAGTTACCTTGCAGGTTAGCACCTTTTCACCTTCGAAGTAATCTCCTTCGTTTTTAGTGTCGGTTGCTGGGTTTCATAGGGCCTGTCCCTCCACCTACTCGGAATAAGAGTAGCCGTTCCCGAATTATAATAGCGTAGTTATATAGTGATGTCAACCTAAACATGAATAGCATTTGCATCACAAGCGAAAATTATTTTTATATGCTTGTATTTAATTTTTACTTATTATATATGTCTCTACTCATTCACCATTTCGCCATAAATCATGAACCTTTTTTTAAAAATCACAATAAAATAGTATACATCATTTGTTTTAATGTGTTATACTAATTCCAACTTAAACAAGTCATTAAAAAACTCTCTTAAAAGGATGGTTTTGCGTTCATGAATACCGTTGAATTCACAACTACATTAAATGATATCTTAAATAGTTCAAAAACATATCATAATCTGCCTGTTCCTATCTTAGTTGAAAAGGCGTTGCTGCGCAATGAAGGAAAGCTTTCTTCCACTGGTGCATTTCAGGCTGTTACCGGGAAATACACTGGCCGCTCACCGAAAGATAAATTTATTGTAGAGGATGAAAGCGTCAAAGACAAGATTGACTGGGGAGATGTCAACCAGCCGATTGCCCCGGAAAAATTTGATCTATTATATAAGAAAGTCCTTCAGTACTTAAGTGAAAAAGAAGAACTGTTTCACTTTAAAGGTTTTGCCGGTGCGGATCATGCATACCGTTTACCGATTCAAGTCATCAACGAATATGCATGGCATAATTTATTTGCCCATCAATTGTTCGTCCGTCCAAACGAAAAAGAAGTAAATGAATTAGAGCCGGAATTTACAATCGTTTCCGCTCCGGGGTTTCTTGCAGATCCAGAAGTTGATGGAACAAATTCTGAAACATTTATTATTGTTTCTTTCGAAAAACGTGTCGTATTAATCGGCGGAACCGAGTACGCAGGAGAAATGAAAAAATCCATCTTTTCCGTGATGAATTATTTGCTTCCTGAACAAGGAATCCTTTCAATGCACTGTTCTGCCAACGTTGGTCAAGAAGGAGACGTTGCCCTTTTCTTCGGATTATCCGGCACTGGAAAAACAACGCTTTCTGCTGACCCGAACCGCCGATTAATCGGTGATGATGAACACGGCTGGGCCAATACCGGTGTATTTAACATTGAAGGCGGCTGCTATGCGAAGTGCATCAACTTGTCTCAAGAGAAAGAACCACAAATTTGGAATGCGATTCGCTTTGGAACGGTTCTTGAAAATGTCATTCTTGATCCTGAAACGAGAGTGGCTGACTATAACGACTCAACATTAACAGAAAATACGCGTGCGGCTTATCCGATTGATGCGATTGATAATATTATTCAACCGAGTGTAGCAGGCCATCCAAATGCGATTATTTTCTTAACGGCTGATGCTTTTGGCGTATTACCGCCAATCAGCAGATTAACGAAAGAACAGGCGATGTACCATTTCCTATCCGGATACACAAGCAAGCTTGCAGGAACAGAACGCGGAATCACTTCCCCGCAGGCAACATTCTCAACTTGCTTTGGAGCTCCATTCTTGCCGCTTGAAGCCACTGTTTATGCGGAAATGCTCGGTGAAAAGATCGATCAGCATGACGTTGAAGTCTTTTTAGTGAACACTGGCTGGTCCGGCGGAGAATACGGTGTTGGAAAACGCATGAACTTAAACTATACGAGAGCGATGGTTCAAGCAGCATTAGAAGGCGAATTAAAATCGGTTGAAACAGCGATTGACCCTGTATTCGGCCTTCACGTTCCGCTTCGTTGCCCTGGCGTGCCTGACCAAGTCCTTCAACCGAAGAAAACGTGGGACAATCCTGAAGAATATGACAAGAAAGCAAGAGAACTTGCCAACAAATTCAAAGAAAACTTCAAGAAATTCCAAAATGTGTCCGCTGCTATTCAAAACGCCGGCCCATTAGTATAACACATTAAATGAAGCCCGTCCTTGACGGGCTTCATTTTTTTGAAGAAAAGCAGGTTGATTATCTCCTCCTTCTAGTTATTTATGTTACAAAATGGAAAAGGAGTGAAAGGCTTATGTCATCAGCTGTTATTTTTTGGGAAGCATTGCTTTATTTTACTTTTTAGTGATGATTCCCGTTCAATATTCCTACATTTCCGGCATAAAAGACAAGTTGAAAAGAACGAATCTTTCACAAGAACATTTATTTGAAAAAATGTCATTTGAAGAAGAACAACTTCACTTTTCTATTCAAGGCAATCCGTTCAATATACCTTCAACGATTGTAGCTAATCTCATATACAAATTACGTCATGGCAACAACTAAAGCACGGTTAGTCAACCCGTGCTTTAGTTGTTAATTCAGAAAGAAACGGATAAGCAAAAATAGCGCTTATCCGTTTTCCTCTGGAGAATGGCTTTTCATCCAATCGCATAATGCTTTTGTTATCTTCCGTTTTTCCCTTGGCGGAAAGTGATGGGTAAATTGCGGGTAAAGCCATTCTTCATGTTCCTTTCCAAGCTTCGCTAAACAGCGCTTCATTTGCAATGTGTGCTCTACGTTCACGTTTTCATCACACATGCCGTGGATCATTAAGAGGGGTACTTGAAGGTCGTGACAATAATATAAAGGAGAGCGCCATTCGTATTCTTCCGAGTATTTGTCAGGGCTGCCGCCGATGACCCGTTTCATCATCCGCCGCAAATCAACCCTTTCTTCATACGTCCACCGCATTTCCGTCACTCCTCCCCATGTCACAACCGACCGGATTTCCGGAAACTTTATCGCTGTAAAAAGAGCCATCGGGCCTCCCCTTGAAAAACCGAATACATGAATATCATTTTCTTTTACTTGAGGAAGCGACTTTAAGACGGTATATGCATGGAATGCATCGTAGCGGTCTTTCCCGGCAAAATCTTCATTCCCCTCTCCACCTTCGTTTCCGCGATAAAACGGAGCTAGAACGACAAACCCGTGTGCGGCAAACTCGATGAGTCTTGCAGGACGGACCATTCCGACTTTTTTGATGCCTCCGCGCAAGTACAAAAGCCCTGGCAGCGGTTTAGATACAATCGGTACGGAAAGCATCCCTTTCACTTTTAATCCTTCACTTAAATACGTCACTTTATATAACTCAATGTTCGGATGCGGTGAAGGAAATCTTTGTTTATAGATGATCTTCTCGCTATGTATCACCGTAAGAACCTCCGTTCCAATGTTTGTTCCCATTTCCACTTCAAACAAAATAACGTTACCTATTTTGTTCTAGGTAAACACACAATTAAATGCTCCTACATAAAGTATTACATAAAACAATAACTTCATCCTAATCTAAAGGAGTTGAACACAATGAAAGGGATTAAAGCAAAGATCTCCCTTCTTGTTTCCCTGGTGCTTTTATCATGTGTTCTCATCAGCGCTTGCTCGAAATCGTCCATATCTAAAAAACAAACAACGGTTAGGGTCGCGGAAGTCACTCGCTCTATCTTTTACGCACCACAATATGTCGCAATTGAAAAAGGTTTTTTTAAAAAAGAAGGGATTAAAGTCGACTTAAAAACAACGTGGGGCGGGGATAAAACGATGACTGCCTTACTCTCCAATGGAACAGATATTGCTCTCGTCGGATCAGAAACTTCCATTTATGTTTATGCGCAAGGGGCAAGCGACCCGGTCATTAATTTTGCCGCGCTCACTCAGACAGACGGAACATTCCTCGTTGCCCGAAAAAAACCGGCTGTCTTCTCGTGGGAACAGCTTAAAGGAAAAGAATATTTGGGTCAACGAAAAGGCGGCATGCCAGAAATGGCGGGCGAATTCACATTAAAAAAACATGGCATTGACCCGCATAAGGCTATTAAGCTGAACCAGAGCATCGATTACGCGAATATTCCTAATGCTTTTGCTGCTGGTGTCGGTGATTATGTGCAATTATTTGAGCCGCAGGCAAGTTTATTTGAGAAAAAAGGAATTGGCTACATCGTCGCTTCATTCGGCTCGGAATCTGGAAAATTACCGTATACGTCCTATATGGCAAAACAAGGTTACTTAAAAGAGAACAAAGACGTTATTGAACGATTTACAAGGGCCCTTTATAAGGCGCAATTATGGGTGGAAAACCATTCCGCTAAAGAAACGGCGAAAGTTATTGCTCCTTATTTTGAGGATACTCCGATGGACATTATCGAAACCGTTGTTGATCGTTATAAAAATCAACACAGCTATGCAACAAGCCCGATTTTAGAAGAAAACGCCTGGAATCACTTATTAACGATCATGCAAGAAGCAGGCGAATTACCGAAAAAAGTAGATTACAAAACGTTAGTCAATTCCGAAATTGCTAAGAAAGCAGTGAAATAATAAACTGGAGGGATCGAAGTGGCCTTTTTGCAATTAAAGTCGATTGGTCAGACGTATTTTTCGAAACGGACGGCCACGACGGCCTTAGAAAATGTAACGTTATCGGTTCATGAGGGGGAATTTGTTTCCTTCCTTGGCCCGAGCGGATGCGGGAAATCTACGTTGTTATCGATCATCGCCGGGCTCCTTGCGCCCACAGAGGGAGATATTTTCCTTGAAGAACAGCCGATCAACGGACCGCATCCGAAGATAGGCTACATGCTTCAACAAGATTATCTTTTTCCGTGGAAGACGATTAAAGAAAATGTTTTGCTTGGATTAAAACTACGTGGCCAATTGAATGAGGAACAAGTATCCAATGCATTATCCCTTTTAGATGAAATTGGATTATCTCACGTTCTCGATCAATATCCTATGCAACTTTCCGGGGGGATGCGGCAGCGTGTGGCACTCGTAAGAACGCTCGCAACGAACCCCAAAATCTTGTTGCTCGATGAACCTTTCTCCGCTTTAGATTACCAGACCAAATTAAAGCTCGAAGATCTTGTCTCTTTTCTACTGTCAGAGTACGATAAAACGGCGATACTCGTCACCCATGATATCGGAGAGGCGATCGCCATGAGCGACCGTGTCATTTTATTTTCAAAAAATCCCGGGTACATTTATCAAACGTTTAACATGCCCGAAACGCTTAAGAAGCTTACCCCCTTTGAGACGCGCCAGCACCCGGATTACTCAGTCATGTTCCAGCAAATATGGAAGGAGTTGAAGAACATTGAAGAAAACAATAGTGACTAAAACGCATGCTGATTTTTTAAAAAACATAAAAAAAGAAAAACGCCATGTTCTTCTTATTCAGCTTTTCATCTTCTTCGCGTTTTTCGTTTGTTGGGAACTGTTTTCAAGACAAAAATGGATCGATCCGTTGCTCTTTAGTTCACCGGGAAAAATTTGGGGACTATTTGTAACAAAAATCAGCGACGGCAGTTTATTTGTTCACATAGGCATGACCTTATCGGAAACGATTATCGGGTTTCTTTTAGGCACGTTGTTCGGAACAATGCTTGCTACATTATTATGGTGGATACCGTTTCTTTCGAAAGTGCTTGAACCATATTTAGTCATTTTAAATGCGATGCCGAAAGTTGCTCTTGGACCGATCTTGATCGTCGTCCTTGGTCCCAACTTTTCATCCATCCTGGCGATGGGAATATTAATCTCTGTCATTATTACAACGATCGTCATTTTTACAGCATTTAACAATGTCGATCCAAACTATATTAAAGTTGTCCGTTCTTTTGGAGGATCGAAATTTCAATGTTTCAAAGAAGTCGTTCTGCCTGCCTGTTTTCCAACAATCATTTCAACATTAAAAGTAAATGTCGGACTCTCATGGGTTGGCGTGATTGTCGGGGAGTATCTCGTTTCTAAACAGGGCCTTGGCTACATGATTATTTACGGATTTCAAGTGTTTAATTTTACCCTTGTCCTTCTCAGTCTTCTTATCATCGCCGTTTTAGCGACAATCATGTACCAGCTCGTCGATTTCCTGGAGAAAAAACTGATAAAAAATCGTTAAAGGCTATTTACTAAAGTAATAGCCTTTTTCTCATAAAAATTTTTTCCGGGCATAGTCTATACTTTGAATTAAAACTTGATCTTTCATCATAAAGCTGAAGCGTTCATTGTTTTCCATCTGATTCGGCAGATCATCCAACAATACTGGGCCATTTGTTTCGTAATAACGGTCTTTTAATAAAATTTTGTCCACTGTCGCAAAATAAATGTTTTTAATAATAATGCCGCCCTTTCCATCCACCTTATATTGCCCCATATAATTTAACGTCGCTACATGGCCACCCGTTTCTTCAAACACTTCACGCTTTGCTGCAATTTCGGCCGTTTCACCGGGCTCCACTTTACCGCCGGGAAATTCAAGCCCTCTTCTCGGGTGTTCAGTAAGAAGCCACTGTTCTTTAAAACGGCAAATGACCCAAACATGTTTTGGCTCCTTCGAAAAAGGATGGTCTTCAAACGAAAGTTTAACGGTGTTATCGTAGTAATCTTTAAACGTAATCATTTCCATGTGATAAACTCCATCTCAAGGTAAGTTTCTTCTATTTTAATGAAAATAGCTGCCATTTGTCCAATTTCTACGGAAGAAAAGCACATGGAATACACTCCATGTGCTTTATTTTATAGAAACTGAAGAAATGATCCAGCGGCCGTTGTTCCATAAAAAATCCATTTTTATTGTATAGAATCCATCTAATTCATTGGAATTATGTTGAATTAGATGGTATGATTTGTTTGATGTCTTTTTTAAATGATAATTCTCTTCAGGATTAAACCACGGAGGGAGATCGGTTGGAATTACGTACAAACCATCGTTCTTCTCCTCGAATAACAAATCCACGTATTTTTTTGCTACGCTTCTTGAAGCTACTTTTTGCAATTGGTTAATTAATTCCTTTTTTGACGAAACTCCAAGTACTTTATAATGGCTATTCGACTTAGGATTTAACTTCTTTATAAACTCTCTTGCCAAAAGTTCTACATTGGGCTTCGGCTTCACGTTCTCTTTAGTCGCTACATCTTTTGTTGCCACAGGCACCATAGATACCTTCTCTGTCTTTTCAACTGGCACTTGCGTGTTAGGAGTTGCTGAAAAGGTTACTAAAAATGCAAGAATACTGCTGACTGCTAATTTCATCATGAATCACCGCCCATAAAGTTTTCTCGTTCTTCATAATAGCTTGCCAAAAAATGAACCGTTATAGTTTACCCATTCCTTTTATTCGGATCAAAAAAACATGTTTTTGAATAAAAAGAATGGAACTTTGGTAGAAAGCTTGCATAATATGAAAAGGTGTCTGATTTTTAACACCTTCTTGTCCTTGTTTTTTTTCCAAGCTCGTAAAGGCCTGTCGCAGCCAGGCCCGCTATACCGCCAGACCACATGCGAAGCACCGTTTGCAGATCTGTAAACGGGTAAGCAACGATCCCAACAAAAATTCCGATAAAAAAACTAATTAATGGAATATACTTTTTTTTAACGGTTAATGTCCGTTTGATTAACTCTACTAAACCTGTAACAAGGGGGGTCAGTAATGAGGCAAACATCAACATTTGTTCCATTCTTACTCCTCCTCGCGCGACTTTTTTCACCGATGAAGTGTCATGTGTGTAATGCCTTTTTTTGGCACATACTAAACATAGGTTAATAACCGTAAGATCATGTAAGACAGGAGTGGAACGTACGAATGTGTAAAGAAGACGATCTTTATCTTCTAAAGTTAGAGTCTAATGAATTATCTTGGTGGGAATACGCGAGAAAAGTGTTACCCGAAAATAGGCCAAATGAATATATGACTTATTGGTCATATTTAAAAAATAAAGGGAAAATTCCAAGACGATTAATTAAGGAAGCAGAATGGCGTATGGAGGCACGGAGAAAAGGGTTACTAGACACATAACGGCCCTCTTTGGCAGAGGGCCGTTATTCTTTTAAACACCAGCATTATGTAACCGAACAAGCAGATCATTTAGCTGCCTGGTGCGCCGTTCCTCAGAACCTTTTAAACCAAGCTCTATTTCCGCCAGCTCTGAACTCACCAATTCTTTTGCATACCTTTGATTTAATAATACGTCAACAAGCAACTCTTTTTCCTGGTCACTTAAAACGATTGTTCTTTTTTCCATGCAACTCTCCCCTTTTCCGCTTTTTCCGCCAAAATTAAAGCGGTTGACACCTTCATTATACGTGCGACAACGGGAAAGCGCTTTATGAAACTAATGGAAATCGAAACGAAAAGATCTCTCTTCTCGTTTCACTATCAATTCCAAACTATAAAGATGTCCGTTATGCCCTATCCTTTTTCATCTGATTTAGCTGCAGGACTTGCTCCACTCTTCATAGACAGATTGCGGTGCATTCCAACAAAGCCAGGATACCATTGTCTTCAAACCATTATTGTTGACATACCAGTATTCATAGCGCCTTTTTGAAAGATTTCTGTAAATTCCTGTTTTGTTTACGATACTATCCATCATACATCGCCTCCTATCTTTTATACTAAAATTCTAGATTTTCAGAAATTATCCTTCAAAAATAAATCGCAATAATTGACAAGAATGTCGAATGATGACCTGGAGAACAAAACCTTGTTCAAAAATTTTCCGGAAACGAATAAAAGAGCATCGATTTTAATGCTCTTTCATAACAGCAGCCTCCTCGGCCGAAACCTTCTCGTGATCATCGGAAAAAAAATAAGAATCCAACCGCTTATCGTCTATGCAGTTTTGAACGAGTTCATGCATTTGCACAATCCTTCGTTGATGCTTTATCAGTACAACATGGCTGATAAGGAACCAACTGACCATAAATAGCAATGTTTTGACTACACTTTCTTGTGTTAACATGAAATCATCAATACGAAAGATTCCAAGAATGAAGCTGGATAGCAGACCTAGAAAGATTGCCGCTGCGCTTGCAATGGTTTTAAGGCTTCTCACACTTTGCTTTAACGCAACCAATTCCGTTTCTAGCAACCGTAATTCTCCTGTTCTTAAGCTAAGCAATTGGCTTCGTACATATTTAAGATTCATTAACATCCCTTTAGATTTTTCTTTCTTTAAGAGACTTTCCATAAATAATTTTAATTCGTATGAGGAGCTTAAATCATTCTTTATTTTGCGGTGAATGAAATTATGAAAATAATAATATCGGATAAGAAATTCTATTGCAGCGATAACTGCAGAAATAACGAGTAAGGTCCAGGCAAACTGAAACCAAAAATTTTGAAATGCCGTTTCAATCAATTCTTTAATTGTCAAATATTCGGAACTGGCCTTTGCCCATATAAGTTTTCCAACAAGTACGACAAGTTTTATGATATCTTCCACAAGCCGTTTCCTCCTTGCCCCAACGATCTCTATATCTATTTCTATCATACCATTTTTATCTAGTAAATTCTCCCTTTAATTATTTCTTTCGCTACCGCACCCCTTTACTTCAGTTGCAACGGTCGAAATTTATAATAAATCGTGTGAATGGAGGATTAAGTTATGAAAATTGTCTACTACGAAGAAGGCGATCTTAACATCATTGTCGGTTCTTCGCAATTAAAAGGTGAGTTAACGATAGAACAAATAAAAACAGAAAGTGATAAAAAGGCAACGCAAGATCGGCTTTATGATTGACATGAATGGCAAGCTTCAGGCGAAACTATAACAAATAAAAACCCTTGAAAGAATTATTCCTTCAAGGGTTTTACTACTTTTAGCACCCGTTTAGAAATGAGAGTGTACCCTCTTTCGTTCGGGTGAATATAATCAAAAAAATAAGTGTTCTTATTAATGTGCGTAAATAAATCGAAAGTGGGAATATAAGTAGCTCCTGGAGTTTCTTGACTGATCTTATAAATCGACCGATTCCACTTACGGATCGTCGGCCCACAATGTTTATCATCAACTTTCCCCATGTATGGATTATATAATCCGATTATATAAATGGGGGCATTTTTATTTTGCGAACGAATAATTTTTGTTATTTGCGCTAAATTTTTTTGAAGTCTTTTTTGTCCCTCAGCCATTCGCTCCGGGTCGAGATGAAAAAAGTTCCAACTTGCGCTTTTTCTAAAGTCATTCGTGCCGATAAAAAGAAAAATATCATCAGCTTCATTGAGCGATTTAAGGACAACTTCATTTCTCAATTGAAGAAGTAGTTGATCTGAACGTTGCCCACTGATCCCAAAATTATTTAAGATGACCGGGCGGCCGCTTTTTTTCGCCAAACCGTCCCTCACCCTGCCGATATATCCTTTTCGCGTTGGGTCTCCTTTTCCATATGTTAAGGAATCACCTAATGCAACGATTTTTAATTTATTCGATTGGTTGTCACGGCCGTATATATGCATGCTGAAGAAAAACAGCAAAACAGCCATCGACGCCGCACCTAAAAAAATGACTTTTTTTGTCCCTCTCAAACCGATCCCCTCTTATATCCATATACTATTTATCTATTTAAACAACTATTGAAGGAAATAGCAAGTTTCGAGGAACAATTGTCAAAGAATCGTGAATGAATTAGCCGTTTAAATGATAATCTTTCGCTTTTAAATCGTTATTCTCCCACAAATTCTCAATATCGTATCGGGTTGTATCAGTTTCACCAAAACGCGTTAGTCCGTAAATAATGGCAAATAAAATCGCAAGAATAGGTATCAATGTCACGATAAAAATTCCAGCCATTTTTATCCCCCTCTCTGTCCAACCATCATATGACGAAGAAAGGGAATTTATTCTAAAAAAACTCGAGGCGGTTAATTAAACCGCTTCGAGTTTCATTTCCATTCTATCCAGCCATTCGCTTCTATAATTTGCATGAACTTTACAAGCCGCGGGAGAACTGGAGCCGCGCTTTTTCCGAAGCGTTCTTCAACCAATGCCGCAAGTTCATTTACCGGCCGTTTGCCATTAATATGAGAGATCACAAATGAACCGAGTTGATCAAGCTTTACTTTGCGTTCTTGAGGCTGTTTTAAAAAGCGGACCGAAAATCGTTCGATTGGATTTGTCCGCGGAATGACGAGAAAAACAGTTCCATTGTCAAGTCGTTCCAACCTGTATTTTTCTTTTATTCGCGGAACCATCAAAAGCAAATTCCTTTTTTCTTTCTTTAAGTGAAATAACAATCCCATTACTTTCTCTCTGCCTTTGCGCTCTTTGATACGAAATACAAAATAATGCAAATCGCCAAAAAGATCACAAGCGGAATGACCCGATTATCCGTAAGCGCGGCTGATGGAATAGGCACTTTGAAGAAAATAAGAATCGCAATAATCACACCGAGAAGTGATTCACCCGCAATTAAGCCCGATGCGAATAATACCCCTTTATCCCCGCGGGCTTCCCGTTCTTCTTTTGACTTGCTAGTAATATCTACAAGCCAGCGCACAATACCGCCAAACATAATTGGCATCGAAGTATGGACGGGAAGGTAAAGTCCCACTGCAACAACTAATGAATTTAGCCCGAGAAATTCGATTGAAACTGCGACCGCTGCACCGATTAATATCAATGTCCATGGCAGGTCACCTCCAAAAATCCCTTGCACGAGTATTTTCATTAATGAGGCTCTTGGCGCAGGAAGCGCTGTCGACCCAAGACCGTAAGACTTGTTCAAAATGATAAGGATAATGCCAATCACTGTACCCGAAGCAACAACTCCTATACTCATCGCTACTTGTTGCTTCCATGGTGTTCCTCCTACTAAATACCCTGTCTTTAAATCCTGGGAAATATCCCCTGCAACGGCAAGAGCTGTACAAACAATAGCGGCAACTGTCAAAGCGGCTGTCATTCCATGAACACCGTGAAGGCCAGCCATTTTATAAATGAGTGTGACAATTAAAAGAGTGGCAATTGTCATCCCGGAGACCGGCGAAGAAGAGCTTCCAACGAGCCCGACAATGCGGGAGGCCACAGCTACAAATAAAAAGCCGAAAATGGCAATCGCAATCGCTCCAATGATCCCGACATTTGTAATTGGGGTAAACGCAATGATCACGATGATCGCCAATACACCAATGATCACATACTGGAACGGCAAATCTTTTTCCGTTCGCTTAATTGATAGAGAATTGGCATTTCCCGATGCCAGGCCTTTCATCATAGTTGCCGCAGTTCCTATTAAAGTTGGTAGAGTTTTAATAAGCGTGATTAATCCTCCAACTGCAACGCTACCAGCTCCGATATATTTAATATAATTATCCCAAATGCCCCACGCGTCCAATTTGCCAATCGGGACATTAGCGGGAAAGATCGCTTTAGCACTATCCGCACCAAAGAAGGAAATCGCCGGGATAAGAACAATCCAGGCAAGCAAGCCGCCTGCGAGCATTTGTCCTGCAATGCGTGGGCCGATAATATATCCAACTCCGAGCAAGGCCGGATAGATGTCCGTTCCAATAACGGCATTTTTAAATTTATAGACGGTTGTTTCGATCTCGGATTTAAACAGCATAAATCCGTCAGCAAGCGTTTTCACCAATCCGCCGAAAAGAAATCCAAAAGCAACCGTTTTCGCATTTTCCCCGCCCTTTTCGCCTGACTTCAACACCTCTGCACAAGCTGTTCCTTCAGGGTAAGGCAATGTTTCATGTTCTTTTACAATCAACATTTGCCGGAGGGGAACCATCATGAAAACACCTAAAAGCCCCCCTGTTAACATAATGAAAATAATAACCGCCTGGGAGAGCTGAATATTAAGCATGAAAAAGGCAGGTAGGGTAAATACAGCACCCGCCCCGATTGCTTCACCGGCTGTTGTCATCGTTTGCACAATATTATTTTCTAAAATAGAATCTCGTTTAAAAAGTCCTCTAATGATTCCCATTGAAATGACAGCAGCCGGAATGGAAGCGGAAACGGTGAGTCCCACTTTCAGCCCAAGATAAGCGTTCGCAGCGCCAAACACGACTGCTAGAATAACCCCGAACACAATCGCTGTAACCGTTAATTCCGGCAGAGATCGTGAAGAAGAGACGTAGGGAACAAAGGATGACTTCTCTTCATTATTACTCATGATGTACACCGCCTTTAAAACTAAACTAGTTAATGCACGAAAATTAGTATATCATAAATCTACAAATTCTAACTATTTTAATACTTTATTTTATTACTATTTTTAATTTTATTATGCTGTTGCCTTCACCAATAGTATCGCAATTACTATACCGCCTTATCACAATAATAAAAAGAACTCACGAATCATCGCGAGTCCTTATTTAAATGCACTTTTTAATTGACTTTTTTTATGTATGTTGGCACAAATTTAAGCAAAATCGAGATGATCATATTGTATTGTTCTGGAGAGATGTGAATTCCATCATTTGCGATAAGTTCTTCCTTTAATTTCACAAGACAGTCCATTTCATCAAGTCTGGATTCCAAGGCGCAATGCTCGATCGTATTGATGAGTTCTAACAGTTGATTATTTTCATTCGTAATGAAATACGTTTCCATCAACCTAACCACCCCCTTTATAATATTAAGCAGGGCTTGTTTATTTTCCTACAAAAATAATTCGTCAAATGCCGACACCTATTACTTTATTTGGATTAAGCGGAGTAGAAAACGGCCTATTCCGTCAAAAGAACTCGAAACATCGCTGAATTGGAATATAACCGTTTCGTTTCCGACATTCACTTACCCAAACAACTTCGCTAAAGAAGCGAAAGGTGAATGACTCGAACCTTCTTCATCATCTTTTGTTTGGTAAACTAATTTTTCAGGCTCGAACAATTTCGATTCCAAATATGACATTGGATTCTTTTTCAGCGTAATATCTTTATAAATTTCTTTAAAAATTTTTGCCGTGTTTAATGCATCATCCAATGCCCTGTGCTGAGATCCTTCCTGCTTTATATTCAATTTATTTAATGCCCTCGTAAGCCCATAGCGGAACCCTTTTTCGCTTTCATGAAGCATACTGAATAAAAATTGTAAATCATTATGGTTAATAATCCAATCGATGGGTATATTGTGATAGGTGGCATCCGTAATAAGAGCCCATTTGTCTTCCGGTCCCCAAGAACAAAGGTAATATTCCCTCACGCCAATCCATTCCTGAAAGTCTTTGATCACCGCAGTGAATGGCGGTGCCGTTATTATATCCCCTTTTGTAATCCCCGTTAAACTCATGATTCGATGATTTAACGTATCCATTTTCGGTTGCACAAAAGATTGAAATTGATCCACTGCTTGGAGTTCGCCTCTTATCATTCGAAGCCTGACTGCACCAATTTCAATGATTTCGGATAGGCGATTTGTCATTTCAAGGTCATATACAATATAATCCATCACCTTCACTCCAATCTGTTCACCGCTCCTTCATGGCTGTAACGATTTAGTGCCGATTCAATTCTGCCGCTTCTTTTTTATATTATGAGCCCAACCGAAATAATTGCTTTTTCAACAGAAACGTTTCACTCATTTATCTCATAAAATTCCGCTCATGCCTTTGTTTCTCTTTCTTTATTCATACATAGAATATAGTGAGGATAAAAGGTTCAACCTCGTAAAATCAGTACGGGAGTGAGTTAGCATGTCAGGAGGATTTGGATTTAACAATTTTGCCTTAATTGTTGTATTATTCATTCTGCTTATCATTATCGGCTGTGTTTGCTGGGGAGGCTACGGCGGATTCGGCGGATATGGCTATGGATATTGGTAAAAAACAAAAACCGAAAGCAATCTTCAAACGGCGAGAAACACTCAGGTACGCCAAATAAACAAAACCCATCTTTTTGAAAAAGATGGGTTTTTCATTTACATTTTTTCTCTCATTGCTTCTGCAACTGCTTCAACGTCCGTACCGACAACGACTTGCAAATCGGTCTGGTTTAACTTAATAACCCCTTTTGCACCCGCCCGTTTTAATGCAGGTTCATCGATTTTAGACATATCGACTACTTTTAAACGCAAACGTGTGACACAGTTATCAAGATTCGTTATATTCTCTTTTCCACCAAGGCCGGTTAAATAATTGTCAGCAAGACGGGCATATTTATCGCTTGATGTAGTCGTTCCTTCTTCTTGATTGTCCACATCTTCCGTTATTTTTTCATCCTCATCTTCCCGTCCCGGTGTCTTTAAATCCAGTTTTGTAATTAAGAAGTAAAAGACAACAAAATAAATAACCGCATAAATAATCCCGATACCCAATAAAAGCCATGGATGCTGTGTATTGGATTTCCCAATATTTAAGAAAAAGTCAATTGCGCCGGCCGAAAATCCAAAGCCCTGATGGATATTTAACATTGTTGCAACAGCCATGGAAAGCCCTGTTAAAACGGCATGAATACCGTAAAGTAAAGGGGACAAAAACATAAATGAAAATTCAATCGGTTCTGTTATCCCTGTTAAAAATGAAGTAAAGGCCAGTCCAATCAACATTCCGGCAATCGCTTTCCGACGATGTTTTTTCGCTGCAGCGATCATGGCTAAACACGCGGCCGGAAGACCAAACATCATAACCGGGAAGAAACCAGCCATAAAGAATCCGGCAGATGGATCACCTTTAAAGAACCGATTTAAATCACCTGTTGCTCCATGATAGTCGCCAAAGACAAACCAGACAAAACTATTTAATACATGGTGCAAACCAAAAGGAATTAACAAACGGTTAAATAACCCGAAGAGTCCTGTACCTACAGCCCCTAAATCAATGATCCATTTCCCGAGTTGGTTTATTCCATCTTGAATAGGCGGCCAGATGAAACCGAAAATGACAGCTAAAACGATCATGGCCCCGGACGTAACAATCGGGACAAACCGTTTTCCCGCGAAGAAACCGAGCCATTCCGGCAGCTTAATATTATGGAAACGGTTGTAAAGCAGTCCCGCTACAACACCGACAATGATTCCGCCAAGCACTGACATATTAATATGCTTGTCGATTGCCGAAGTGGCATTTGTTAAAACAAGGTAACCGATAGCTCCTGCAAGACCGGCTGCACCATTATTATCTTTAGAGAGCCCTATGGCAACACCAATCGCAAAAATTAATGCAAGATTATCAAAAACAGCTGCTCCTGCCGCATGGATGAACGGGATGTTAAAAACATCTTCCGCCCCCAGCCGATTTAATAATGCTGCAGCAGGAAGGACAGCAATCGGCAACATTAACGCTTTACCAATCCGTTGTAAAAAACCTAACATATTGATTCACCCTTTTTCTATGAAGTATGTTATTGTGCTTAGATGAATTCATTTATTTCTTATTTTTTATCGAATCAATAGCTTGCTTTAACCTGCCATCATGCGCTCTTAGCAAACGTTTTGCTTCTTCAGATGAGACATCTGTCAAAAGCTGCAATATAGCAGATTTGGCATGCCCTTGTTGTTCGTGTAATGCTTTTTTTGCTTCTTCTCTTGTTGCACCGGTTGCTTCCATCACGATATTGACCGCGCGTTCAACCAATTTTTCATTGGAAGGAATGACGTCGACCATCAAATTGCTGTACACTTTTCCCATTCCAATCATCGAAGCCGTACTGATCATATTTAGGACGAGCTTTTGTGCCGTTCCCGCTTTCATTCGCGTTGAACCAGTGATGACTTCCGGACCGACCAAACAGGCAATTGTATATTTTGCGATTCGTTCTAACTCGGAATCGGAAGTGCAGACAAGTGCAACAGTTGTTGCACCGATTGCATTGGCATATTGGATCGCCCCAATAGCATATGGGGTTCTCCCGCTTGCCGTAATAGCAATGACAATGTCTTTATTGGTTAACTGTATATGTTCTAAATCCTTTCGCCCTAACCCTAAATCGTCTTCAACATCTTCAAACGCGGTTTGGATCGCTTTATTCCCGCCAGCTAAAATGCCGATGATCATTTCAGGCGGTATGCCGTAAGTTGGAGGACATTCTGATGCATCCAATACGCCAAGGCGTCCGCTCGTGCCCGCACCGATATAAATGAGCCGCCCGCCATGTTTAAAAGCATGAATGACGCGCTCAACGACGGCTGCTATGTCAGGTAAAACTTTGCCGATAGCTTCAGGAACTTTTCGATCTTCCTCATTAATTTTCCTGACGACTTCAAGCATCGAAAGCTCATCAATATCGAATGTATTCCTATTCCTTTTTTCCGTTGAAAGTTTTGTTATGTCCATTGTCTATCCTCTCTTTTTATCATTTGTCATAAAACGCTTTCAATTCGTCTTAAAGATATCGATTTTCTTTAAGAACGATGCATGTCAATGACAAATTTGTAACGGTCTCCACGATAAATGGAATGAACAAATTCTAACGGGCATCCATTTTTCAAAAACGTGCGGCGCTTAATATGGAGAACCGGTGCTCCTTTTGCTATATTCAATAGTTCGCTCTCCGTTTCTCTTGCGACAGATGATTCAAGCTCCTGTGTCGCATAATCGATTTCAAGCCCAAGACGTTGCTCGACAAATTGATAAATAGAGCCTTTCGCAACTTCTTCCGTTAAATGATGAACAAGTTGGACGGGCATATAGTTGGTTTCTAAAGCCATAGGAAATCCATCCGCCAAACGAATCCGTTTAATTTCATAAAGAGCATCCCCCATTTGGACATTTAAATTAACGGCAAGTTCATTTGTCGCATCAATCTTTTTAAAATCAAGCAATAGGGTTGAAGGCACGTGGCCACGCGCCTTCATATCTTCCGTAAAGCTCGTTAATCCGAGCAATTTTTGTTCAATTTTTTGACTTGCGACAAACGTTCCTTTTCCTTTTTGCCGAATCAAATACCCATCATTCACAAGATTATTGATAGCCTGCCTTACTGTCATCCGGCTGATTTGATAGTTTTCGGCATACTCCCTTTCGGAAGGAATCATATCACCTGGCTTCAAGTCCCCTTTATCAATCAAGTTTTTGATAGATTGTTCAATTTGATAATAAATTGGCACAGGAGAATGTTTGTTAATCATATTTTTTGTCCCATTTCTTCTTGTTTTACAAGACGAAGCGCCTCGCTATCTGCGATTACGGTTACGTTTGGATGATTTTTCAAACTGGAAGCAGGCATTTCTTCCGTCACTTCGCCATAAAGCAAATTATAGATTGCCCGGGCTTTACTTTCACCCGAAGCAAGCAATACTATTTCCTTGCTTTTTAAAATAGAGGCGATGCCCATCGTTATCGCTTTCTTAGGCTGTTTCGATGGATCAGAAAAATATTGCGCATTTGCCTGTAAGGTTGATTGCGTTAAATCAACAATATGTGTTTTTGTGCTAAAAGGTGTTCCTGGTTCATTGAAACCAATATGACCGTTTCGTCCAATGCCGAGCAACTGCAGATCAATGCCGCCCATCTGTTCGATAATTTCATCATAGCGTCTACATTCCTCTTCAAGGTTATTTGCAGCGCCATTTGGCAAATGTGTTTGCTTAAGAGGAATATCAATATGTTTAAAAAGCTGTTCATACATATACTGATTATAACTTGTTGCATCAGATCGGCTTAACCCTACATATTCGTCTAAATTAATGGTTGACACATGTTGATACGACGTACCGTTTTCTTTAAAATCCAAAATAAGTTCTTTATATGTCCCAATCGGTGTACTGCCGGTCGCTAAGCCAAGCGTCACGTGTTCAGCTGAACGAATTTTTGCAATGATCAGCTTTGCACCCGCTTTACTCATTTCATCATAATTTTTCACTTCAATAACTTTCATTGCTTACAGCTCCTTTTGTCAGTCACTAATTTGCCGCGGCAAAACGTATAAAGGACGTCCATCTCTTGATTAAGAACGACGATATCCGCATCTTTGCCTGATAAGAGACTTCCTTTTCGGTCATATATACCTAACTCTTTCGCGGGATTGACAGATGTCATTTGAATGACATCCCGAATATCGCAACCGGTAAATTCCATCATATTTTTTGCAGCATCTTTCATTTTTAAAATACTGCCTGCAAGGGTGCCATCAGCTAATCTTGCCTCATTCCCTTGAACAGTCACATCCTGTCCGCCTAATGTAAATGAACCGTTGCCCATGCATTTCGCCCTCATCGCATCGGTAATTAGTACCATTTTTTCACTACCTTTATTTCGATAGGCGAATTTCACCATTTCAGGGCGGGAATGAATACCATCGGCAATGATTTCAGAAGTGATCTCATCATGCATGAGCACCCCGCCAAGCACGCCGGGTTCACGATGATGAACTCCCCTCATTCCGTTATATAAATGAGTCGCATGAGTAATCCCCGCTTCGATTCCTTGAACGACTTCTTCATATGTGGCATCAGAATGTCCGATAGAAGCAATAACGCCCGTTTCCTTTAAATAAGAAGTCAATTCAAGTCCACCTTCTTCTTCGGGAGCGAGTGTCACAAGCTTAATATGATTGTCCGATAAAGACTGCCATTTTTTAAACAGCTCAACATCCGGATGAATGATTTGGCCCGGCGGTTGGGCCCCTGCTCGTTTTGGCGATAGAAATGGGCCTTCTAAATGAATCCCGATCACTTCTGCTTCGCCAGGAGCAGTATGCTCGTTAATATACTTGGCAGCATTCTGAAGCGCTTTTTCGATTTCACCTTTTTCTTGTGTCATCGTAGTCGCAAGAAAGCTTGTCGTTCCTTCTTGAGGTAACACTTTTGCCATCGTTTGCAGCGCATCCGTTGTAGCGTCCATCGTATCTGCTCCCGCCGCTCCGTGAATATGCATATCAATCATTCCTGGAATAACGATCGAATCTTCTGGAAGCTGGATCACATCATACTCAGCTACATTCAAGCGTTCTGGTTTTTTACCTATTTCTATAATTTTTTCTTCATTAATAATAAGATAGCCGTTTACAAAAACATCGTTTTCCGCGTAAATCCGTCCATTTAAAAGGAGTATAGATTTCATCTCGGTTCACCTCTATTAAAGAATACATCTTTTTAATCTAGTTGTCTATACCAGTATAGATAACTTAAAAAAGCCGGATATAAAGATCCGGCTTTTAAAAAAATTATTGCATTGGCGGGGTGTGCGGAAACTGTGCTGTATATTTTGTAAATTGCTGCTCAGCTTGTTGAATTTTTTGCGGGTCTTCTGCTTCCAGCGCATACCATCCTTTTTTAAACATCATGTCAAAAAGTGAACGTTGCATTTGGTGAGCTTCGGTGCATAGCGATTGAATCTCCTGGAATAGCGCTTGATGGCTTGCCTCATTTCCGGCTATACCATAAGACGAAACCATATACTTTTCATAGGCCAGAATATCATTTATAAAATCGCGGTCGTTCATTTGCGGTGTGTTCGGTGTTTGCGTTTTCGGATTTTGGATTTTATTTGGATTCATGTTCATTTCACACAACTCCCTACTGATTCATTTGGTTCATTTGATTTGGTTGATTGGTCTGATATGCTTGATTGGCGGTTGGATTTAAATGTTTTAATATTCTTTGGTAATGGCTTTCGTGCATATGACAGGCCTTTTCAATCGCCGCTTTAATTTCTGGATCCTGGCATTGGCTTGCCGCAAAATGCGCTTTTTTAAAGCCAAGCAAATTCCAGGAAAGCATATCTTTTAAGTAGTTATAATCTTTTCCCGTTATGACATTTGGTGGTTGTTGATACGTTGGCTGTTGTTGATTTTGCATTTGATTCGGTTGTTGCTGTTGTTGCATACCATAGCCTCCTTAAGTTTTGCGGCCAATAAAAAAATAAGCCGCTAAATCTTATAATAGATTGCCTCCTTTTAACGGAGATTATGCAATATAGCCCATCTTTTTAAATTGGGTGTTGACAGCCCCCAAAAAATAATATAAAATTTAATTTGTCCCGGGGTCTTAGCTCAGCTGGGAGAGCGCATCGCTGGCAGCGATGAGGTCAGGGGTTCGATCCCCCTAGATTCCACCATACATAGTTTTCAATCCCTCTTGCAAAATGGCAGGAGGGATTTTATTTTACGACATAACGGCACATTCATCTCGATGAATGTGCCTTAGGCTTAAACCACTTTCGAATCCCCTGCGTAAAAAGGCTAATACTACTTATAATAAACGTAAACAAACCGAACAAGAGGAGAAAATAACTAATCAAGTTACGATAATTGTTGAGCTTGTTGTCCTGCGTTTTGCGCCTGGCCTTGCTGATTCCCCTGCTGGCCACCCTGTTGGTTCATTTGTTGTTGCGCTTGCATAATGGCCTGGTTCACCTGATTTAAAGCCTGATTGGATTGAACATATTGCAAGCTTTGGTTCAGTGTTTGAATGGCTTGCTGAATACTTTGCTGCAATTGCTGATCCGTTTGCTGCAACTGTTGGAGAGCCTGATTGCTGAATTGTTGAATTTGTTGCATCAACTGATTTTGGCCTTGTTGTCCGGCTTGCCCGCCTGCTTGCCCTTGCTGTGCATTCGTTTGGCTCATTTGTTGCGCTTGTTGTGGTTGTTGTAATTGGGAAATGGAATTTTGCAATTGGTTAAGTTGTGTTTTAAAAGCATTAAGTTCTTGAGCGATTTCAGTATCAGCAGATTTTTTCGCGATCGATTCAATGCGTTTTTCTGTTCGTTTATCCATAGTGTTGCCTCCCCATTTTAAAAAGTGTGTGTAATGAACACTTTTTTAGAATGTGCTCTCAGGTATCATCTATACTGACTAATAATTGGTTTAAAACGATGTCTAGAATGGGAAACAGACGCAAAGTAATGATGAAAACAATAATAAAGCCGGCTTCTCCTAAGATGCCGGCAATGTTATTTTACTGTTCAGATGGTTTAAATGTTTTACAGTCAGTTTCTTCCGTTTTCGAAGCCTGTTTTCCCTGGTGGCTTACAACGTAAATCCGGTCAGCATTACATAAATTACCTTCTCCCCAATATGAGCAATTGTTCACTTCACAAAGTACATCTTTTGCCATATTCCACACCTCCCTTCTTCTCTAGTTTTGACAGTGTATTTTTAAAAATACTCTTAGAAAATTCTAGTAATTTTGCCTTTTTCATAGATTTTAGATACTCGTCCGTTTCTAGTACGCTACCCCTGAATACTATAGTACAAGAAAGGGGGGATTTAAACATGTGTATGTGCAATGATAATGGAATGAGACCGCAGGCTACGCGAGGCGCACAATCAAGAAATGCAAGCTGCCGTTGTTTTTGCCGAAATTTCTGTAACCAGTTTTCTTCTAACAGAGAACAATGCATGCGCGATTGTTTAAGATGCCAGGGTGTGCAAAGACCTACTGGGCAAAGACCTGCATACCAGAGCTGTGGAAGAACAGCAGGTGCAATGGATGACGATTTCTATATGGATAATGACTATAACGACAATGATATCAGAGGAGATTACTACTTCACTGATTATTAATCGTATTGAAAAGCACTCTTGTCAAAAGAGTGCTTTTTCTTTTTAGACATACTCGGGTAAACATACAAAAAATCCACGAATACCCCCGTGTCGATCATTTATGACAGGACATACATTGTTAAAGAAAACGGATTTCAAATATAGGAGGTCATGCAATGTACCCATGTAATGTTATTGTTCACCCGACTCAATGTTGTATCCAGCCTCATTTTTATGCGGAAGAAGTAGTTCATGTTCATCCAATTCATATTCAGCATCAGAACCACCTTTTATGCCAGCATAAGCACGTTTTCCCGGTAACTCAGTCGCAAACGATGTCCGTCTGTGAAGAAGACCTTTATTGCGGACATCCAATCGGTTGTGGAGGGTACGGATATTATTAAAAAGAAATAAAAGAACTTTCGCTTAATGGCGAAAGTTCTCTTTATTTATTAAGAAAACCATGCCGTTACGCCCAAAAAGGTTACGCCGGCAAAGGTGTTGTAAGCATTTATTCATTTTCGGTTATGACATATTTTCTAAGGGCGAAGGCTACGCCATCTTCATCATTCGTTAACGTCGTTTGGTGGGCAAGCTCTTTTATTTCATCGAGCGCATTGCCCATTGCAATGGCTAAGCCGGCTGTTTTCAGCATCGATACATCATTTAAATTATCGCCGATAGCGACTGTGTCCTTCATCGGAATATTAAAATGGTTGGCCAGTTGAGCTAAGCCGTTTCCTTTTGTCGCATCAATATGGTTGATCTCCAGATTATGATCAGCCGATGAGGTGACCGCTAAATTTGGATTTTTCAATAGCGATTTACGCAAATCCTCCATCTTTTTCGTTTGATAAGAGAACGGTAATATTTTAAAAAACTCCAATGATTCGCTCTTTAAAGCTGCAGCACTGTCAATAGTATTCAATCCAAATTGATGAAGATACATTTTTGCAACATTTTTCAATTCCTCCTCATCCGCTTCCGGATTAGCGCTTTTAAAGATGTCTAACTCAACGGCAACGCTTTTTTCTCCATTTTTCGGAGCGAATATGCCTTCGTTCGTATAAACATGATAGAAAATTTCTTGTTTCTCAAGCTGGTGTAATATTTCCAACGCCTCGCCATGAATGAGCGGAGTACTGTTGACAATCGCTCCATCCACTGACACAATCGCACCGTTGCCCGCGATGATTGGACAATCGAGATCCGCCATCTGTAGCAGCCTGCGGACATCATCGATATCCCGTCCTGTGCATATGGATACGACATGGCCTTTTCTTTGCGCTTCCTTAATTGCTTTTTTATTTTCACCGCTAATGACGCCTTCTTTTGATAAAAGCGTCCCGTCTAAGTCTATTGCAATTACTTTCATTTTCTCCTCCATGGTGTTAGCTCTCTTCAGATTTTGAACCCGGAACGATCATCAATTCAATCGAGTAGTTTTCAACTATTTCTTTCATATTTTGATCAATTTTCTCATCGGTTACGACAATATCGATGGCATCTAAGTCACACACTTTTTGAAAAAAAGTTTTATTAAATTTCGTCGAATCCGTAAGAACAATGACTTTGTCCGACCGCTTGATCATTTCCCGCATGAGATAACCTTCTTCTTCAACCGGAACAGACAGACCTTCGGCTGAAATCCCGCATGCTCCAAGAAAGAGTTTATTCACTTTATAATCCGAAACTTGTTCAATTGTTCGACTGCCGTATATCGACCGGTGTTTATTGTTTAACGAACCGCCCAATAAATGGATGGTGGTATCTTCTTTTTGACTTAAAATACTTGCAATATCAATAGAATTGGTAACGACCGTATTGTTTCTACTTGCCAGGTTTTCAGCAACAAATTGAACGGTTGTCGATGCATCTAAAATAATATGGTCTCCATCTCGAATGAGCGTAGCCGCAAATTTGCCAATTTGGCTTTTTATATGCGAAGCTTTTTTCAAACGCTGCTCATAGTTATGCACTTCATATGTAAATGAAGGAAGTTTTGCCCCGCCACGTGTACGAACGATCTTTCCCAGCTCTTCCAGCTTCACAAGGTCCCTTCTTGCAGTATCTCTTGAAACATTGTTCATTTCACAAATCGTTTCAATATCTATCCGGTCATGATTGCTTAAATACTTTAAAATGACTGTCATCCGTTCATCTTGATACATCGTTTCCACTCCTTGTTAAAAATTATAAGTCAAATTAAGTTATTATGCAATATTTTAAGTGAAATTAATTATTTTTAAGCAAAAGAAAAATGGAGTAACATACTCCATCTTTATTCCTTAAGCTGTTCCACTTTCAATGCGACTGCGGCTGCAATATTTTCGGACCCGTATTGTTTATTTTTAACAAAGATATCTAATTCCTGAATAGCTTTTTGGATCGATGATTGACTTGCAGAACGATGGTCTTTTTTTAGCCTGGATTTTATTAGGTTGAACTTTTCGCTTTTCGCAAGGTTCATCCAATCTTGCCCTGTCATCTCATTGAAATTTCTTTCTAAACGGTGCTCTGACGATTTTGTGGATTTAACGACATAATAGCCCCATATCCATTGTTCAATTGAAAAAAGCAATAAACATAAGAGGAGAATCATGAAGCCCCCCTCTCTCCAGGCCACTATCTTTCTTATTCTTTTTTCTTTTTTATATTCATGTAAAAAGACAACCACTTTTTTCGCAGTATCCATCATTCCCATCAGCCCCCTCCATGAGCTTTTAGAAACTTTAATTGAATACTACTTCCATATAAACCGGTAAAATCCTTCAATAATCCGAGCCTTAAGCACTATTTTTTGAATTTTAAGCAATGTTTTTTTAGGTGGATCAATGAAATTCTTTATTATCCAAAACCAGGACTTTTGCCCTTGTTGATTTTGCCATTTTTTTCGTATGCTCGACAAGCCTGATAATGTTTCGATGTGATTGTTTAGCACCTTTTACGAGTAAGGGAACACCAATTGTATCAACTTTTAACGCTCTTGAGAAAAAACCACCAAATGTCATTGCAATCGGCACTGTTGGAGAAGTATTGGAAAAAACGGTCCGTTCATCAATTTCATACCTTTCTTGCAACAACAGATCAATATTTCGCATTGCGGGAATGACAACATTTGAAGATCCGCGGCCGACCGTATACACTTCATTCCCTTCTTCATCCTCACCGTGAAAAAGAACTTTACCCATATCTGAATAAGTTAGTTGATTAAAACGATCTAGCGATAATATTTCTTCTTTTGTAGGGACACGATGTATCGGCAATTTATTTAAATGATAGGCTGCAGCAAGTACGGAAGAATGGGTACCGCCATAACAGTTATAGATGTAGATCATATCTCTCATCCTTATTTTAGTCATTCATTATTATCTCCATTATTTCCATACATTCATCGTACATACATCTTGAGTTGTTGCATTCAAAAGTTATTTTATGAACCCCTAAACGCCAAACAAATGGCCGAATACTTTAATAGAGAGTCATTCATTTTAGCAACAATTCCAGTCAAAGTATTCGACATATATCATAACAACCGCTCTTGTTGTCATTGAAGATTCCTAACATCTTAGGGCTATTTGCCTGAATTGGAGGCAACAACTGTGAAAAAAGGTATAATTATCGAAGTGGGGAAACGGCATCTCATTGTTTTGGCAGAAGGCGGCGAATTTCGTAAACTTAAGAAGAAAAAAAGATCATACACGGTTGGAACTTCTATTATCATTCCAATCCAAAAAGTTCGTTCACGTTTAATTGAAATGGTCCTAAACTAAAACCAGGGAGTACACCCTGGTTTTAGTTTAGTTCCTTCAGTTCGTCCTTTAAATATTGATTTCTCATTGTAATAAAATCCTCAATAAATTCTGGTTCTTCGTCAAACCAATCAAGGTCGCGGTGTTTAAACGGGTCTTTGATTACATGATCCCTTAACGATTCATACAATTCAGAAATGAAAGGCCGCATCGCATCAACAGTAAAATGTTCCTCCAACACCTCTTCCATAATTGTCTGATATTGTTTCCTGAATTCTTTCACATACAATAATCTTGACGTCATTGTATTGTACCCTTTTATCGGTACATAATCATATTCCATTATATCTCCATGTACATCTCTTCCCCATGTCGCGTCATAGTCCCACGGAAGAATATGGAACAGTCCGTTTTCTCTGTTTCGATATAATGCATAATTATGAATGAATCCATCGAAATTTTGTGTACAAACAACACCCGCAAGCCAACGCAAGTAATTATCCACATTGAACCACTCTTTAACTTTCGCGGGGAACTCTTCTTCAGAAGCATTCACAATCATTTCCATCAGTCCCTTTAACGCTTCAACATCTTCTTCCGTCCCATACTTTTGCTCATAACCCCATAATAACGATTCTTTTACCTTTTTCGTAGACGGGCTATACAATGAAAAGTTGGCGTTTTCATCTACCGCATAAAAAATCCCGCCGTCTGGAAGTCCTCTTTTTTCTAAAAACCGTTTATCTACTGAATCTAAATGCAAATAAATCCCTTGAAAAAACCCATTGATATAAAGCAGCACATGCTGTGAGGATGGCGCTATCGCGCCGATTCTTTCAAAAAAATCAAATGACAGCTTATTCCTCATAAAGGATGGATCATTGTATTCAGCGTTAAGATGAATTGCCCTTTCTCCAAAGAATGGTTGATTTTTAGTAAATAGGAGGTCATAAGACTTTTTTGGAAATGAAAAGATATGTGCTCCTCTTGTCATAATGAGTGTTTCAACCGAGTTTCCATTTACTTTTATATTTCCTTGAATAGGGTCTATTGCCCATTTTCCTGATTTAATTATTTTTGCTCCTTTAACAGGAACAGACACTTCATATACCGGCAATTTTTTTTCTGTCATGAACATCCTTCCTTTTGAAACTTTAGTTCCATTTCCGTCACTTCATTCGTCTATTTTTCAATGAATGTTTATTTGTCCAGTCCGTTTGCAAAACGGGTGCGTATGATAGATTGAGAAAAGGGGACACCAAAGGATTCTCTTTTCCAGATTATGTTTGAGGAGGATATTCTGTGAGTCATTTTTTCAATGATCCTTGTGAAAGAGAAAGCCGTACTAGCAGGAGCCGAAGAAGAACTTCCCGTTCAAGCTGTCGGAGAAGTTCTAGGAGAAGCTCTAGGAGAAGCTCTAGAAGAAGACGTACATCATCGTCTACATTAGTATGCTGGTGCAAGAGACGCAGCCGCAGGACAACTTCAGGATTTAGAAGAACGTCCAATGTTAGACAGACTTCCAGAGGTAGAAGAACAAGCCGGGTGAGACGTACTTCTAACTTTAAAAGAACAAGCTGCTTTAAACGTACTTCTAACTTTAGAAGAACAAGTAGAGTAAGAGGCACATTTGATAGAAGATTGTTTACTACTTGTAATAAGCGCCGTTCTTCTAACGTTTTTAAATGCACTTGTCGAAAACAACATCGTAAATTTTTTTAAATAAAATTCGGTAAGGAACTTCTTCCTTACCGAATTTCTTGTTTTTTAATAGCGAATGAAGTTTCTTTCTTTGCCGTTATGAGCATACTGTAAGTAATGTGTTATTTGAAAAGGCGGTCTAAGACTTGAGGCATTATTTATTTTTTTATTTAAAGCTTCCATTGATGATTCGGATCCTGATTATTATCGTTTTATTTATGATCAGTTTCGGGATTATTATTCATTTTATTGAACCAAAGACGTTCCCAAGCATTTTTGAAGGAATCTATTGGGCGGTAATTACAGCAGCAACAGTTGGTTATGGCGATTACGCACCAACGACAACCATTGGGCGATGGATGGCGATTTTGCTTGTATTATCAGGCGGGGCTTTTATCGTCTTTTTTTTCGGTCATGTTGCTTCCGTTACGTTTAAAAAACAAAATGAATGGAAGGAAGGAAAAGTGATGTTTACAAAGAAAGACCATTTAATTGTTGTCGGCTATAATGAACGTTCCAAAACAACTATTATGAAACTCGTAAATGAACAGCCTTCTCTTCCAATTGTTTTAGTTGATTTCTCATTAAATGAAAACCCATTACCCGATCGAAAGATACATTTTATAAAAGGCAATGCCACACATGATTCCGTTCTGGAGAAGGCGAATGTAAAACACGCAAAAATGATTTTAATTACTGCAGATGAAAATTTAAAAGAAGCCGATGCAGATATGCATACAGTGTTAAGCATTCTTATTGCCAAAGGATTAAATCCTAACATTTATGCGGTCGCTGAAATTTTAACCGAAGAACAAAAAATCAATTGCATTCGCGCCGGTGTTGACAAAATGATCGAGACAACCCGTCTTGCGAGCAAGACAATGGTCGACATCCTTAAAGGACACATTTAAATTGGCCGTTAAGGACGATCCGAATTGGCGAAGACAATTCAAAAAGCCCGAAGTGCAATCACTTCGGGCTTCTTTTTAATCGTTTTTCCAGCTCTTCTTTTTCTTTTTCAAAACCGGGTTTGCCTAAAAGGGCAAACATATTTTTCTTATACGCTTCCACACCCGGTTGGTCAAATGGGTTTACCCCTAAAAGATAGCCGCTGATCGCGCAAGCTTTTTCAAAGAAATAAACCATATAGCCAAAATGGTAAGCTGTCATTTCCGGCAATGTGACGACTAAATTCGGAACACCGCCATCCGTATGGGCAAGAAGCGTTCCTTCAAATGCCTTTTTATTGACAAAATCCATCGTTTTGCCCGCAAGAAAATTTAATTTATCGAGATTTTGCGGATCTTCTTCAATTGTTATTTCTCTTCGAGCTTTTTCTACATTAAGTACGGTTTCAAAAAGGTCACGTCGTCCTTCTTGAACATATTGGCCCATTGAGTGAAGGTCTGTTGAAAAATCAACGGACGCCGGGAAAATTCCTTTATGATCTTTCCCTTCGCTTTCACCAAATAATTGCTTCCACCATTCCGAGACATAATGCAAACCAGGTTCGTAGTTGACCATCAATTCGATCGTTTTTCCCTTGTTATAAAGGACATTTCGAACGGCCGCATATTGGTAAGCTTCATTTTCTGAAAGGGCTTCATTGTTGTAGTCCCTGCTAGCATCGGCTGCTCCTTGCATCATTTCTTCTATATTTACCCCACTGACGGCAATAGGCAACAGGCCAACTGCAGTGAGAACAGAATAGCGTCCCCCGACATCATCTGGAATGACAAACGTCTCATATCCTTCTTCATCAGCCAGTGTTTTTAATGCGCCTTTAGCCTTGTCCGTCGTAGCAAAAATTCGCTTTTTCGCCTCTTCTTTTCCGTACTTTTCCTCCATAAACGTTTTAAAAATACGGAAAGCAACCGCTGGCTCTGTCGTTGTCCCTGATTTTGAAATGACGTTAAGGGAGACATCTTTTCCGTCTAAAAGATCGAATAAATCTTTCACGTATGTAGATGAGATATTTTGGCCAGCAAAAATGATTTGTGGTGTTTGGCGATTTTCAAGCATATTGTAGAAGGAATGGTTCAACGCTTCAATCGCCGCTCTCGCACCTAAATAAGAGCCTCCAATACCAATTACAATGAGCACATCAGAATCGGATTTAATTTTTTCAGCGCATTTTTGAATGCGTGAAAATTCGCGCTTATCATAGTTCGCAGGAAGGTCGATCCATCCTAAAAAATCATTTCCCGCACCCGTTTTTTGATGCAAGCTAGCATGTGCTGCTTGAACTGCATCAGATAAATAAAACACCTCATGCTCGCTCATAAAAGAAAGTGCATTACTGTAGTCAAATCGCAGTTTATTCGACATGTATGCATGACCTCCAATATGTATTTTTTTCGCAAGAAGGTTCTTCACATCGTGAAGAACCTTCGAGCTAGATTCGCTTATTTCTTTAAGCGTTTATTTAATTGAGCTTGACGGTCTGTTGATTCTTTCAACCATTCCTTTAATTTGGCTTCTAATGTATTAAAGCCTTTTGAACTATCGTTTGCCGCAGCTGCTTTTTTAGCCGGGCGACGTTCTTTTTTAGGTCCTGGAGCCGGAGCTTCTTGTGTTTGGCGAATGGAAAGAGAAATCTTTTTGCCCTCTTCGTCAATCGATAAAACTTTTACTTTAACCGTATCCCCTACCTTAAGAACATCGTTAATATCTTTCACATAGCCATGTGAAATCTCAGAAATATGAACCAGCCCCTGGATTTCGTCATTTAAAGCAACAAATGCACCAAACGGTTTGATACCTGTTACTTTACCTTCTACAATACTGCCTACTTCAAAATTCATGAAAACACTCCTAACTATTTTTTAACTTATTAATTATAACATAAACACTTGAGAAAACAAAATGAGACAAATGGAGTGTTTTTCCCATTTAGAGAAATATACACAGATCTTCTAACATTATACGTTTGTAGCCATTGTTTTCTCTTGATCTTTGCTTAACCATTCCTCACCAAATGAATATACCTTTTCAATATTAATTTGGTGCCATAACATGAAGATTAATACGGTCCAAATTTTCCGGCTGTAGTCCCCTTTTCCTCTGCAATGGTCGTCTAGTAAACCAAGAATGATATTTTTATCAAGATAACGATCTGTTTCACTTGACTTAATGAGATTTACAGCCCAGTCATAAATTTCATTTTTTAACCAATGGCGAATCGGAACAGGGAAACCAAGTTTTCTGCGATAAAGCACGGAGTCAGGAACGATGCCCTTCATCGCTTCCCGAAGCGCATACTTCGTTGTTCCATTTGTCACAGTAATATCAGGATGAAGCTGCGACGCGACCTTAAACACTTCTTTATCGAGGAACGGTACGCGAAGCTCAAGTGAATGAGCCATCGTCATCTTATCGGCTTTGACAAGTATGTCGCCGCGCATCCACGTGTGTATATCAACATATTGCATTTTATGAACATCGTGAAGAATTTTCGCCTTTTCATAAAGCGGGCGTGTAACGTTCTGGTAATTAAATGCTTTATTATAGTTCTTTAGAAGCGTGCTCTTCTCTTCTTCGCTAAACATTTTGGCATTACCAATGTAACGTTCTTCAATGCTCATTGCACCACGTTCAAAGAAACTTTTCCCTTTCATTCCCTCAGGCATAATTTTAGCAAGAGATGCCAGTCCCTTTTTCAATCCATCAGGCATGTTTTTAAAATAACGAAGGGAATGTGGTTCGTTATAAATATTATATCCTCCAAACAATTCATCCGAACCTTCACCTGATAAGACAACGGTAACGTGTTTGCTTGCTTCACGGGCAACAAAATACAATGGCACAAGCGCCGGGTCGGCAACAGGGTCGTCCAAATGCCAGACAATCTTCGGCAATTCCTTAATGTATTCTTCTGGCTTTACAATATAATGAATGTTCTCCACATTGAGTTCTGCCGCTGTTTGTACAGCCACATCTATTTCACTGAATCCTTCTCGCTCAAATCCGACCGTAAACGTTTTTAATGCCGGATGTAATTCGCTCGCTAAAGCCACGATGGCACTTGAGTCAATCCCGCCCGACAAAAACGCGCCAACCGGCACATCAGATCGCATATGCATTTTAACGGAATCGCGCATTACGTTGCGAATGTCTTCAATTGCGTCGTTTAATGGAACAATTTTCGGATAAAAAGTCGGTTCCCAGTACGTTCTTATTTGCATCGCACCGCCGACTTTTTTTGTAAAATAGTGTCCCGGCTCCAATTTTTTAATATGTTTCGTCATCGTCATCGGTTCTGGAACAAACTGATAGGTTAAATAATGGTGAAGGCTTTCAACATCCACCTTTTGATCTTCAGTCGCAAGCACAATACTTTTCTTCTCAGATGCACAATAAAGAATTCCATCTTTTTCTAAATAAAAGAATGGTTTTATTCCAAATGGGTCGCGCGCCCCAAATAATTCTTGTTTTTCTTTGTCCCAAATGAGGAAGCCAAACATTCCGCGGAGCTCTTTAACCGCCGCTTCTCTTTTGTCTGCGTAAAGGGCAAGAATGACTTCAGTGTCAGAAGACGTTTTAAAGGTATACCCTTTTGCCTCTAATTCCTGGCGCAATTCGATATAGTTATATATTTCACCATTAAAAATAATCCAATAGCGATCATCTTCATAAGACAACGGTTGCTTTCCGCTTTCTAAGTCAATAATGCTTAAACGACGAAATCCGAAACGGACATGCTGATCTACAAAATGACCGGAATCATCAGGACCACGGTGTGTAATAATATTGGTCATGTTCTTTAATTGGTCTGTTTCCGGTTGTTCGATTGTCTCTGGCTTATCCAGCATATAACCGATAAAACCACACATAATTTACTGCCTCCTATTTACCTTTTCAATCGTGTCAATCTATTTCCTTTATGTCCTAATCATTAAAGTCAAAATCAACATATTTCATTATAACGTGTGTTGAGAGTGTTAACTACTATTTTCACTATAATTATATAAAAAACATTACGACTTGTATTTTTGCAGTAAAAGTGTGGTTAAATGGTCTAAACTAAATTTTCCGGTTTTAACGCTTTTTCCGCTTCCTCTTTTGTCACATAGCCTTTTTCGATTGCTACTTCCTTGACAGTCTTTCCTTCTCTGAAGCTTTCTTTCGCTACTTCTGCCGCTTTTTCATAACCGATATATGGGTTAAGGGCAGTTGCGATCGCACTGTTTTGTTCCAAAAGCCCTTTAATTCGTTCTTCATTCGCTTTAAGACCTTTTAAACATCGTTCAGTAAAGCCATTCATTCCATTCGATAAGATCGTAATTGATGAAAGAACGTTAAATGCAATTACTGGCATCATGACATTAATTTCAAGCTGGCTGCCGATTCCAGCTGTCGCCACGCACGCATCGTTTCCAATGACCTGGGCTGAGATCATATACACGTTTTCTAAAATAACCGGATTCACTTTTCCAGGCATAATGGACGACCCTGGTTGAACGGCTGGAAGCGTTAATTCAGCAATGCCTGTTCGCGGTCCGGAACTTAATAAGCGCAAGTCACTGGAGATTTTGATGAGATGAATCGCAAGCTCTTTTAAATGGCTGCTTATTTGAATGGCGGCTCCTGTATTTTGCATAAATGTAAAACGGTTAGAAGGCGGCGTAAATGGCAATCCTGTTCTTCTAGCAATTTCATTAATGGCGCGCCGTGCATAATCGGGATGGGCATTAATCCCCGTTCCAACCGCATTGCCACCCAGTCCAATTTCATATACAAAACTTTCTGCTTGCTTCAATGATGTCAAGACTTGTGAAAGCGTCCCGGCATATCCGCCAAACACACTTCCTAGACGCATCGGAACGGCATCTTGCAAGTGGGTTCTCCCGGATTTAATGATTCGATGAAACTGTTTTTCCTTCTCTTTTAATGCATCTATTGTTTTTTCGATAGAAGGATAAAGGGTGCGATGGAGCTCTTCGGCTATGGCTATGTTCATTGCGACATGGATCGTATCATTCGTCGATTGGGCCATATTGACATGGTCATTCGGATGAATGATGCTCCAATCTCCCTTTTCTCCTCCTAATAGCTCTACAGCCCGGCTTGCAATGACTTCGTTCGCATTCATATTTTGCGAAGTCCCTGCTCCTGCCTGGTACGCATCTACGACAAATTGGTCATGAAGCTTTCCATCTATGATTTCTTCAGCCGCTTGAATAATCGCGTCCGCCTTTTGTTTATCCAGAACTCCGCAATCTCTGTTGGCGACAGCTGCACTTGCTTTAATAATTGCTTGAGCGCGAATAAACGAACCTGGTAGGTGGAGTGAACTGATTTGGAAATTTTCAACGGCTCTCTGTGTTTGTGCCCCGTAATATGCATTTGCTGGAACTTTTACTTCACCAAGGGTGTCTTTTGCTATTCGATATTCGGACATATGCTACTCTCCTCTTTTCATTTTTAATGTCTTCTCCATTTTTCTTATTCCCTATTTTTAAAAATTATCATCCAAAAAAATATCCCCGCTTTATTCCGGGGATCTTGCATGCCTTTTATGTATGGAAATGACGGTCGCAGGAGGCTTGTTTACAAATCGGTGTTCCGTTCGAAACCCGGCCTTTTTCTGTTTTAAAAACGTAGCTTTTGAAATTGGCCGCGGTGTTGACCAGGCAATTGATTCGGGTTTTCTCCATGAGTCATGTGTAATAAGTTCGGTTTTATAATAATAACAATTGCCACTTATATACTCCTCACATATATAAAGTACAGTATGACGATTGTGCATTGCTTTCTCTCCAATTTTTTCTTTAGAATTCCATTTTTTTCTTTAGTATTCCATACAGGTAACGCAAGTATTCATAGGAAAGAGCTTGAGGTGCCAACTCAAGCCCTTCGCTTTATCTTGTCGTCCACCACCAGAATCCACAGACGACGAGAATAATAAATAAGATGACGGCAATTGCCCATCCAGCCCATGCAAACGCCCAGGTCCACCAGCTGCCTCCACCGCCATAGCCGTAACCATATCCATAGCCGCCATAGCCGCCATAACCGCCATAGCCAAATCCACCATAGGCCATTTTCTGCAACCTCCTTCTTACACTAAACATGCTTTCTCCATATTAAAATATGTAATGATGGGGAAATGCGGAATAGAGGCAAAAGCGGATTTTCAAGCAAAAGAGCCATTAGAATGGATGATCTAATGGCTCTTCTCCTTATGTGTTGATGTTTTTCCCGACAATGCCCGTCTTTCTGGCTGTACCTTCTTGCGATCCCTGTCATTTTCGTTTTCTCAAGCCCGGCTATAGTGGGATTATTGGTTACGTTAATTTTTTACAATACTTTGTCATTTCACTTCACTAGCTCAGTGGGTGCTATTGCTTACGATGCTTTGTCATTTTCGCCTCACTCATTCGGCTCAGTAGATGCTACTGCTTACGATGCCTAGTCATTTTCGCTTCGCGAGCTCAGCTCAGTGGGTGCTATTGCTTACGATGCTTTGTCATTTGCTGCCAAACGGAGCCTGCCGCTTCTTCACCGCTTTGAATTCGTTCGAGGGCAATTCTTACTTGAAGGCGAACCTCGAATTCCGGATCGTCTTTAGCCTGCTCTAATGCGGGCACTGCCGTTTCATCTCCAACTTCAAATAAGAAGCGGGCTGCACGCCAACGGACAAGTTTATTTTTATCTTCGAGCGCCTCGCACATAGCGGGGATGGCTTTTGGATTCCCGATATCCGATAAACAGTCGCCGGCTGTTCTTCGTACAGCAACGTTTTTATCTTTTAAAGCGACATAAAGCAACGGAAGTACTGCCTCATCTTCAATCATTCCAAGATAAACAACAGCCAATCTTCGAATCGATGGTTTCGGATCTTTTAATGCCTGTTTTAAAACCATAATGTCATCAACCGTCGGGTTCATTCTCTCAAGAGCGGCATATCGTGTTTGCCAATCTTCATTCTGCATTTTTTCCGCTACTTCACTCGTTGAGACCTCTTCATTAGGAGCGGCTTCTCCTTCATGCAGGGTAAATGCTTTCTCTACTAAATTCTGTAAGCGTTTTTCGTCATAAGCAGCAGAAATTTCATCCGCAACTTCTCTCCCTATTTGTTCCATTGTTCCGTAACGGACCCCTTGTTCTTCCCATTTCCTCTCCATTACGAGATTAGTTGACGCTTTCTGTGCTTCAAGAGCTGCCTTCATAAAGCGTTCCGGCAGACCGACGCGGACTTCTTCTTGTTCCGTCGTTAACTTGATTTGCATTGGCAAGCCTCTGAATTTTTGAATGAAAACCGTTATTTCTTCATACTCTTCTTTTTTCTCTTGCTTCGTTTCATCTTCTATTTTAATGGAGGAAGTTTCGCCAAACACCTTGCGGACTCCGGCCAGCACTTCTTCCCAATCTGCTTTTGGATGGCGGTCTAACGCAATGAAATCGGCCACATGGTAAATACTTTTCACACCATCAATTTCAAAGAGCCGTTTAATATAATCCGGTGCATCTGCTATCGTTTCTTTCGTATAGTTATACCTTTCCGTTCCAGGAAGTGTTTCATCAAGGTTTATTTTCATCGAATTCGGACTTGGGGTTGGTTCGATCGATTTAATTTTCATGCTTTCACTCCTTTTTCAAATAGTTGTTACTTGTGTCCAAAGAACGCAGCACCGCCCGAACAGGGCTTCCATCCGCACCTTCTAACGGAAGAGGAAGGGCAATTAGTTCATACACTCCTTCATCTATATGATCTAATATTATCCCTTCTAAAATAGAAATACCACTCTTATGCAAACTATGATGGGCCGAGAGCTCCTTACTGTCGAGCGGATCTACCGACGGGACGTCAACCCCAATCAACCGGACTCCTTTTTCCGCCAAATAAGGAGCAAGATCCGCCCTTAGTGGAGTTATTGCTTCAGGAAATGTTGACCGGTCGCACCACGAACCCGTCTTAAAAAGGAGACACGGGATCCCATTAAGATCAATATTCTCCATATCGCTTGCACCGATACTTTCTTTTCCTGTCATATCAACAATGAGTGCTTTTCCAACAAAAAGACCCGGATCAAGGTCGATCACCTTTTCTCCTTCATTCGTAAAATGAAACGGAGCATCAATGTGTGTGCCTAAATGAGTACTCATCATAATTTTACCTACATTTACAGATCCCGACTGTTCTTTCGTCCATGTTAATTCATACTGATAAGGAGTATCTCCGGGCCAACCTGGTGTTGAGCTTCTGAGTGGCTGAGAAATATCATAAAGCTTCATTCAATTCCCTCCATATGCAATTTACGTATCTTATTTATTCATTCTAATTTTCATAGTAATCAAAAAAGAATAATCTATCAAATGACGAATATTGACGGAAAATTCGAATGATCCCGCAACATATTTTGACAACTTATACAGTAAAGTGATTGTATACTTTTAGTTGTATTGACAATGATAACAACTTGCCCGTATGGACAACCCTCTAGCAAAAGGCAAACATGGCTGAAAAGCGTGGGCGCAAAATCACAGGTCTAAAGATTACATAATCTATGACGGCTGGTTTACCTAGAAATAAATGTTTAGGAGGGAAAGAATGACAGCTGTTTTAGAAGAACTAGATCAAGAATGGATCGATTTAATTTTAAAAGCGAAAGAAATGAATTTAAGCATTGAGGAAATTCGTTTATTCTTAAACAAACCTACTATAGAAGGGTAAAGCATTTCTTACAAAAGCGGACGTCTTAGTGACGTTCGCTTTTTAACCGAATTTCTCTGTTTACAGCATTGCCGATATACCTGTATAATAACTATATTAATTTTAGTAAAAAAGAGGGATTGTCATGATTGGTGAGCTAGTAAAAAAGTACCGCGAAGAAAAAGGCCTTTCCCTTTCAGCATTGGCAGATAAAGCAGGTATCGCCAAATCATACCTCAGTTCCCTGGAGCGCAACATTCAAACCAACCCTTCTGTTCAATTGCTTGAAAAATTATCAAAGGTACTTGAAATACCTGTAGAAAATTTACTCAATAAAAAAAAGTCAATTACCACAAGCGAACTTGACGCTGAATGGGCCGAACTTGTAAAAGAAGCAATGAACTCTGGAGTAAGCAAAGAACAATTTAAAGAATTTTTAGAGTTCAATAAATGGAAAAATCAACATAATTAAGCCGATGTTCGACATCGGCTTTAGTTATTTATCCTCTTCTTTCCCACGCTTAATTGAGCTTTTTTGTTTTGGCTCTGTTTCGAGAACTTTCTTTTTATCAGAGCCAGTCGAGGCATCCTCTTTTTTTGGTACACTTTTTTGTTCTTTACTATCAGATTCGTCAGCTGGTTGTAATACATCCTCTTGCTTATGAAACCTACCGGACTGTGGTATCATCTTTTCTTTCTTTTTTTCAACGGTCGCCAAAAGTTTTTCCTTATCAAGCGGAACATAGATCATTTCATCAATATAGTGATTAAAACCTACTAATTTATAACGAACTTCAACTGCTTTGCATGAAACCTTTCGATCGATATTCGCTTTTAATGCGGCCCCAGGAGCTAATGTTTTATGTTGATTTTCAAATGTTATCGGAATGGGCATATGAGAAATATTTTTAATTGATAATTTTTGCCTGATCGAACAACTTCTATTATATGAAACGTCGCCTTTCTCAATCAATAATAAGTCATTGGTTGTCGCATTCCTCAGCTCGCCGCTCGCTTTCGTTTCTGAATGGAACCAGGCATACGTATTTGATTTATTTGCGATCATAGACAGGCAAAATATCATAGCTGGAATGCCGATTGCAATCACACGTTTTATCATGCGCATCCTCCCTTGATGGAATGAAGGCAGCCGAAGAAGCCCGGCTGCCTTTTCATTTCTGTCTATTTGCTTTCATACTGTGATCCACCGTCTGTTTGTTTCGCCTGTACGTTTAAGTTTGCAGTATATTTCGCACCTTGATAATCATTTCCTGCACTTTCATCAAGCTTGAAACCAAACGTCAGATCTATATACTCATCAGATTTTATTCTCCAGAATTTCCCGTTTGTACCATCGCCAAGAACCCAGTCCTTGCTTGACGTTGCTCTCAATCCTCTCTCATCATTTCCACTAACTATACCTGTTACAGCATACACACCCGGCGCAAGTTCCTCACCTTGTTCGTTTGCCGCCAGACTTTTCGCTTCATTCGTCGTTCCTTCAAATAGATTTTTAAGCTTTTGTTTTGCAGCTTGAAACGTATCTCCATTTGGTTTCTTCTTATATTTTAATGCAATGTAACCCACTTTGTACTTGCCGATTGGAACATTTTTATCCAGGGATTGATTTAAAGTCACTTTTAAGTGCGTATTCAGGCTGCCCGTATTGTCAATCGTAAGCCAATCACCAAACTTTAATTGAGAGGGAGCGAAGTTTTCTCCCGAAATGACTTTTTCAGTAATGTCTTGTCCATGATTGATCGATAATGTTCCATTTGTAATTTCACCTGATGCTTTTGTTTCCGAAGTAAACCATGAGTATGTACCAAAACCCGCCGATACAACTAACACACCAGCTAAAGTAGTCCCTAATAGTGCTTTTTTTGCCTTGTTCATTGATTTAAATCCTCCTTTTTAATGAATGGCATTTTTAATAAAACGGATTTCTCGAATACAAAGATTAGCCTTTAACTTCTGCTTCAGCATGGTCACTTTTTAAACCTTTAGATAAACGGTCATATACCTCAAGACAAATGTAACCCGCAAAAGGAATAAGAATGAGAAGTATAAAACCAATAGGACCGCTGACAAACTTTGCGATTAAACCGGCTTTTGGTATCTTAAAGGCTAAATCTCCAACAAGTTGATTCTCTGAAACGATACGGGAATCTTTCACATTGTTGTTGTCCCCTTTTGTGACAAAGCCCCGTTTTCCATGTTTATTGACTATTTTGACAACTCTATGTGTGATCATTTTTTTTGTCGGTGTTTCTTTAAATGTAATCACATCATTTACTTTTACTTCTAATGGTTCAACCTTTTTTATAAAGACCATGTCACCCGCTTTTATGTATGGGTGCATACTGTTCGTTAAAACAGTTAACGGGCTGTATCCAAAAAAGGATGGTACTTTCTCAGGATGTTTATTCGATTGAAATGTGACATACAGTAAAAAAACAATAATGGCTAGAACTGCTCCAAGTAAGCTAAAAGATAATGCTTTCGAAATGAATTTCAGCATTCATCTCCCTCATTTCTAAATTGGCTCTAACTTCACACCTGATTATTCTTTATTAAGAACAATACATTGTCATTATATATTGTTTCCAGTCGATCAAAAACCTTTAAATTCAATAGATTTCGTTCATTTTAGTGAACAAATCTAGCAAATACTTCATCTATCTTCCAATTTCTTAAATTATTGTTATTTAAATAGAACATTTCATTCTTATCAAAGTTCGTGAAATATGCTAATAGACCCGGGTTAAAAGAACTATGCAAGTTACAGTTGCTAAAAATGAAATAATATTTTTCTAAAATAAAGAAAAAAGAATGACAAACAAATAAGCCGTTTAAGCGGCTTATTTTAAATCGTACGATCAATAATAGGCAATATAGGATGAAATTCATATAGGTGATAGGGAATTTTTTGATTTTTTCTTTTTCGTTGAAGCTCGTTTATTTTTTCTTTTGTATAATCAAATGGCCCTATTCCTTTGAATTCATCATTTATGTATAATTCACAGCGATTTTTTTCCTGATAGATGATTTTAACGACTCGGCATCCGAGAAAACTAATATAGATGCCGTTATCCATTCTAATCATTTTCCACCTCATCCCTGCTTTTATCTTTAAGCCCTTCAAGTTTCTCCTTCCTTTTAAGAAGATAATCGATTTGTTCTTTTTAATGAACTAATTGTACATATTATAAACTAGTTTATCTGTACTATTAAATCCTAATTTATATTATTTTGTTCTTTTATAAGAACAAGAGACCCTGTTTTCTTCCATTTTCTTTAATTTTCACAAAATATCGTTTTTAATAACGAACACTTTGCTCGTTTTAAAGAATCCATATTGCAACGAAAAACTTTTATATGCAGAAAATTGTTGAAATAACTAGAAAATGCTCTAGTATGGAGATAGGGGGACAAATGACCATGAAAAAAATCATTTTATTAGCCGCTACTTTCTTGCTTCTTATTGGCATCCTCACGGCATTTAGTTTAAAAGAGTATAAGAATAATAGAAAAGCAAGCCTCGCAAGTGCGGAGGCAAAAAAGAAGCCTGAAGAAGAAAATAAGGGAAGCATACAACCTGTAAAAGAGCCGGCTTCCCCTCCGAAACCGGTTATTTCCACCGTAACGTTAGCAGCAGTCGGTGATATTTTGATTCACGATAGAGTGTATTATAAAGCCCGTCAACCAGACGGGACTTATAATTTTAATCCAATGTTCCGATTCGTGAAGCCGTATCTTGCCAAATCAGACATTACGATCGCTAACCAGGAAACGATGATCGGCGGAAAGCTGCTTGGGCTTTCATCCTATCCTAGCTTTAATTCTCCATATGAAATTGGAGATGCGTTAAAAGACAATGGCGTTGACCTTGTAACACTTGCGAACAATCATACATTGGACCGGGGCGAAAAGGTCATTCAAAGTGCCATTCGCCATTGGAATAAAATTGGCATGCCTTATACCGGCTCCTTTCAATCGAAGAAGGATCAAGACCGTATCCGCATACTCAAAAAAAACGGCATTTTCTTTTCGTTCTTAAGTTACACGTATGGAACCAACGGGATTACAGTTCCAAGAGAAAAATCGTATCTCGTTAATTTGATCGATTTGAAGCAGATTCAGCAGGATATTAGAGCAGCAAAACAGTTATCTGATGTAGTTGTCGTAAGCCTTCATTTTGGCCTGGAATATGAACGGATGCCGAATAAAGAACAGAAGCGGATCGTTCAAGAAACCGCCAATAGCGGTGCGGACATTATCATTGGCTCCCACCCGCACGTTCTTCAACCGGTAGCATGGGTAAAACGAAAAGATGGGCAACGAACGTTTGTCGCTTATTCCCTTGGGAACTTTCTATCCGGCCAGCGTTGGGACTATAAAGATATTGGCGGTATTGTAAGAATTGAAGTGAAGAAAACAGTGATCGGAAATAAAGAAAAGATAAAGCTCCAGCACCCGGCGTTTCTTCCAACGTGGGTGAACCGCAATTACGAAATATTGCCGATTAAACAACTGAAAGACAAGAAATCTACATACGAAGAAATAAAAAAACATATGAACCAATGGACGCCTGAGCTTTCCTTTCAATTTTAAAAGAACTGCCATCATCGGCAGTTCTTTTATTTTTCCTTTGAACGCGGACTTTGTGTATCCCTTTTCGGTATTTCAGCATCCGCAAATGACTTATCCGTTATATCCATACCATCCATGCTTTCCGTCGGCGTGAAATTGTTGTTCCGTGCGGCATCTCTTGGCTGCTTTCGTTTACCCATTAATTTTCCTCCTTACTTTCGAGTTCTCTTATAGGATGTTTAAAAATAACTTACATGATACAATAAATATTTTACTTCAAGAAATTCTTAATCGAATAAAGGCCTTATAAAAGCATGGAAATCTTCATGCTTTTTTGCATGTTTATAAACGATATACAAATACTAGTAATGGACGTATTTTTCACTACATAGGGAGAGCACATAAATGATTAAAATTATCAGGAATTTTTTTCTGACATTCGCCTGTATTCTTTTATTCAGTTTTCACCCACTTCATGCATGGGCAAAGACGAATCGTTTTTATTATGAAAAAAAGGGAGAGGTCATCTGGGAGGTACCCACTAAGGAAAAACTTGTTGCGATTACCTTTGATGACGGTCCACACCCTGTTTATACCCCGCAAATCTTAGACGTGTTAAAGCAGTATCATGCAAGAGCGACCTTTTTCTTAGTCGGGACTCGCATGACATGGTATCCGAATATCGTGAAACGGGAAGTAAGAGAAGGCCATGAACTTGGCAACCATACATTCACCCATTCCTTTTACAATAAAGTTTCCCATAAGAAATTTTTGGACGAATTGCATAAAACGGATAAATTAATTAGCCGATATCAGAAGAAAAAGGTCAAACTGTTTCGTTCTCCTGGAGGCACACTTACAAAAGAAATTATTAACAGTTCTAAAGATGAAGGGTACAAAGTGATTCAATGGTCATGGCACCAGGATCCAAAAGATTGGTCGAATCCCGGGGTAAAATCGATTGTTAACCATGTCATCAATAATGTGCATAATGGTGATATTATTTTAATGCATGACTCCGGCGGCAGGCGGCAACAAACAGTGGAAGCGTTGAAGGAAATTTTGCCGGAACTTAAAAAACGGGGGTACCGATTTATTACGGTTTCCGAATTGCTTGAGGTAAGTCCAAAGTATAAAAATTTGTTTGAAAACGAATGGTATCACCGGATTAATTTATAGAAACCGTACACTTATGTTTAACGTGTACGGTTTTTTTGTGAATTAGCTAAAGGTTCGGGCAAGCGTTGACAATGTCCTTACCATTACGCCTGTCGCTCCCTTCGGCCCTAATGGCGTGGATTTTGAACTGTATGATGTTCCCGCAATATCGAGGTGAATCCATGGCGTATTTCCGGCAAATTCACCGACAAACAATCCGCCCGTAATTGCATGTCCGAGCCGTCCTGTCGAATTATTTAAATCAGCCACATCACTCGTTTTTAGCATGTCTTTAAACGGTTTGAAGCTCGGCAACAACCAGACAAGTTCCCCTTCAGATTTTGCGGACGCCTCCACTTTTTTATAAAACGCCTCATTGTTGGTCATGACTCCTGTCGTACAATCGCCAAGAGCTACGACAACACCGCCTGTTAAAGTGGCAACATCAACGATAAAGTTAGCTCCTTGTTCTTTTGCATACGTAATGGCATCTCCTAAAATCAAACGCCCTTCCGCATCAGTATTTCGAACTTCGACCGTTTTTCCACTTAATGAAGTGAAAACATCGCCCGGTTTCATCGCCGACCCATTAATTAAGTTTTCACAAGTGGGAATGACAAACATCATGTTTGCTTCAGGCTTTAATTTGCCGACGACTTCCATTGCCCCTATAACGGCGGCGCTTCCTCCCATATCCCCTTTCATTTCATGCATATTTTGCGCAGGCTTAATCGAATATCCTCCTGAATCAAACGTAACCCCTTTACCGACAAAACAGAGGACATTTTCCCACGTCTCTCTTCCTTTATATTTCACGGTAATGAGTTTCGGTTTTTCCGATGATCCTTTGCTTACGGCAAGCAATAGCCCCATTCCAAGCCGTTCCAAGTCTTCTTGCTCTAGCACTTCATATTCCATATTGTATTTTTGAGCGACTTCAATCGCCTCTTGCGCGATATGTGAGGGTGTCATTAAATTCCCGGGTGTATTGACAAGATCGCGAGCTTTGTTAATCCCCAGTCCGTAAGCGAGGCCACTCGCGAGTCCATTTTCAAGCCCACCTTTATTGCTGTATATATTTATGGAAGTAATTTTTCTTTCTCGTTCGTTTGATTTTTCTTTATAATCATCGAATTTGTAGCTTGCTGTAATGACTGACTCCGCTAATGCGTGCGCTAATTTTTCAAGCGGTATTTGGCTGCATTCAAATGTATCAAGCAAAACGCCAACTGATTCTCTTTTTTCCCGAGATAGCTCCTGAACCGCTTTGCCGAAGCAATCCCGAATGCTTTCATACGTGATGTTATCTTTTTTACCAAGGCCGACAAAATAAAGGCGTTTTGCCCCCATTATTCCAAACGTATGTATTTTCGTAACCGCTTTCACTTTTGTTGATATATCACCTTCACGAATTAATTCGGCAATATGCCCTTTCAATGTTTGATCAATTTCATTCAATTTTGGACTATACTCTTTTTCTGACGGTAATCCAATGACTAACACTTCATCTTGCTGCTGGATGGTCCAATTTTGCTTAATTGTAAACATAGTTCTTCCCCCCTCTATTTTATTATACATACCACTCAAGAAGATTACGATTATTGCGATTCATCATTTAATAGTAAAATAAGATTCGGCAAAGCAGGCAATGTTGATTTTAGTTCATACGGTACGCAGTCAATATCGGTTGGCATTTGCTCTATACAAGCCTCGATAAAGCGATTGACTTCCTCTAAATCAATCCCCCAATAAAAAGGGCGATAATTTTGTAAATAGCGATAGGCTGCATTCATCATAAGCCGCGCACCTTTTACATTCCCGTATTCATAATGATAGATGGCAACGGTCATTTGCAGCAATCCTTTTATAAAGTAATTTCCTTTATCGGTCATCCATATTTCTTCTAATAAATCATGACACGTATAATAATCCCCTTCGTTGAATTTAATAAAGAATTCATAGTACTCTTCCGGATAAAATGAGGTCCCCATATCATCCCTTCCTCCCTTTGTTCTCATTTTAACAAAGATGTTGGCTTATACTTTCGATAAACGGTATGATAATAGAAGAAATTCGAATGAAGGGGTGATTGGGATCCGAATTATATCTATATGCCCAAGCAATACCGAACTTGCCGCTTACCTTAACCTGACAACGGAGCTTGTCGGTATCGATGATTATTCTGACTGGCCAGACAGCATTCAGCATCTTCCGCGGCTTGGCCCTGACTTATCGATCAACATGGATCTTGTTGAAGAACTCAGTCCCGATCTCGTGCTTGCTTCGCTAAGTGTTCCCGGTATGGAAAAAAACGTTGAAGAGCTTGAAAAACGAGGGATTCCCCATGTTGTTTATCAACCGAATACCCTTCAGGAAATCGCTGATAACTTACTTGATCTCGGGAAACGAACAGGGAAGGTAGAAGAGGCTAAAGCGTATGTTGCAAAATATAAAGCTACGCTTGATGCTTACAAACAATTTACATCGACGATAAAAAAACGAAAAAAATTGTATTGGGAATGGTGGCCGAAGCCAGTTTTTACACCGGGGAAATTCAACTGGTTAACCGAAATTTCGAGGCTTGCCGGCGGAATCAATATTTTTGAAGATGTTGAATTAGCCAGTGTCCAAACATCATGGGAAGACGTTCTTACGCGCCAACCCGATGAAATTTGCCTTGCCTGGGTTGGGGTACGAACGACAAAAGTAAAGCCGGAAGCCGTACATAAACGCCCGGGATGGCCATCACTTGAGGCAGTAAAGGAAAATAAAATACATGTTTTAGAGGAAGCTTTATTTTGCCGACCTTCTCCCCGGCTTTTAGAAGGACTTGAAAAACTCACTTGCCTTTTATGGGGAGACGCACCGAAAGGCTTCAAGCGATAAATGCTTGAAGCCTCAACTTCATTATACATTTAATATAATTGCTGCCGAAAAACTTGCATCGATTTATCTTCATTCATTCTTTTTAAATCTTGCTCGGTTAATTTTCCTTTTCCTTTTTCAATAATATAGACGGTAACAGTTTTCTTCCCCCATTTACGGTAAACATCCTTCACCGTATTATAATAGAGGTCAATTTTATGGCCTTTAATGGCCGAACCTGTGTCAGCGACGACACCGAAACCATAATTTGGAATCCATAAAACGGTCCCAATCGGAAAAATTCTCGTATCTGCCGCAATAGTAGAAAATAAGTCACGCTTGACCCGAACGCCAGATTTTGTAATGCCGTAAGCTGGATGATGCTTCGTTTTTCCTGTCGATTCCACACCGGCGGTATATCCTGTCGCCGTAACCTTTACTGAAGGATACTTTGACCAATCAATTGGTTTTGCTTGAGCTGAAGTTTGAAGGATCCCTTGTGAATGTATCGTCTTCCACCACTCACGAATGTCTTCAACTTTTACTCCTGAAATCGCTTGAAATGTCGTCACAAGTGCTCCTATAAGGAGAAGCGTCATTATCAATCTTCTGCAAATGGATTTTAGCAGTAACAAGTTTGCACTTCACTCCTCTCTTCTCTATTTTTTTCCTGAGTAAGAGAAAAATATGCAAATTTCTTGAGAGGAGAAAAATAAAAAAAGAACCTTTCTTTATGTCAAAGAAGGTTCTAGAACATTTGATAGCCCCGTACACGAAGCATTCGGATCGCTATTCCCGAAAGAATCGCTCCAATCATACCGCTAATCAAAATCACGCCATCGACGACGGTAATATCGGAGATTCGGTGGACCAAAAGATTGAAACTATATGCCGGCTCAGTAAAATATTGATAAAATTTAACTTTATCTATGATCATAATCACAATAATCGGATAAATAAATGCCATAATCCAAGTTTGCCGCAGGAGCATATTTAATAAAAAACCAATTCCAAAAAATAAGACCATAAAAAGAAGAATAGAAATGATCACCTGTGGTAAATTCACGTATGTACACCCCCTATAATCACTGTTAAGTTTACTGGGAATTCAAACAAAAATCAAGCATGCCACAAATCAGGCACGCTTGATTGAACCGCAATTATTTCTATTTCTTTTATTTATTTTTTCCGCTTCCGCCACATTCAGCACACGTTTCAGAACCGCCTAAAAGCAATTGGAAGTATCCTTTTCCGCCGCAATACGGGCACTTTTCTTGTGCTTGTTTCGTCGCTGATTGTTTCATAAGATGCACTCCCTTATTTGAATTTTCTGATAATATATCAAAAATTTTTGAAGTTGGAAAGGCACCATTTGGGCGATAATCCCCCATGTAAGCGGAAACATTACAAGTTATCGTATGTTTTTGTGAATTTTCTTACTTTTCTAACGGATATCAAAAATTTTATATGCCGTATAGCCAAATTGTTTTCCCGGGTTGATGGTTTCATTTTCAAACGGAACTAAGCTTTTGTCTTGCAGAAAATAATGGACCATCATCGAAGTTTGCGGATCCGTTTTTAGTTCATCAAATGTAAGGAATTTGACTTCTTCAATTTCGTTTTCGGCCGCCCTTAATTCTCCTTCAATCGCCTCTAATTGAAAAACAATCATATTGTCACTGATTTCATTGTTTATTACACCCGTTCGAATTCCAACCACACCAACGGTTTTGCATACTATTCCTGTTTCCTCAAACACTTCCCGAATGGCCGCCTGATCAACGGTTTCTCCTGGTTCAACAAAACCAGCCGGAATAGACCACTTACCTTTTAATCCGCCATAGCTTTTTTTTACAACGAGACATTTGCCATCTTGAATAACAAGACCTGCTGCTGCCAGCCATACTTTCCCCCGGTTTTTCCTTTCCATTGAACTCTCTCTCCTTGCATTTAAAAACAAAGGAACAGAAGATTGCCTCTGTTCCTTTATTACTTAAATAAGTTTAACTTTCCTTTTTTAAGAACCATTGGTATTCCGCCAATTAAATAGAGCCAGCGGTTATCAATGACTTTTTTCATTGCAGCTGCGGTTGATCCGAATAATTTTTTGTTTCCGACAACCCCAATTGCTTCTCCTCTACCTAATGAAGCAACTGTACCTTTATTATGATAATGAAACTCTTCAAGAGATCCGCCCGCAATTAAAGCTTTCAAGTTTTTAGCAACCGTATATGCTTGCTGCATCGCTATTTGGGCAGTAGGCGGATAGGGACGATTAATCTCTTCATTAATAATCAGAGCACAATCACCGATCACAAAAATGTAGTCATATCCAGGCATACGAAGGTCTTTTTCAACTTTTACACGGCCGCGCATCGTTTCAAATCCAGCGTCTTCAATTAAATGGTTGCCACGGACGCCACCCGTCCAAACGATCGTAGCGGCTTTAATGTCTTCTCCATTTCCAAGCAGCACGCCGCCTTCGTAACATTCCTTAATAGGTACCCCGACAAGGAATTCGATGCCTCGGCGTTCTAAATTGTACATCGCATACTCCACAAGTTCCACATCAAATCCCGGCAAAACAGTTGGAGCCGCTTCAACATTTACTACACGGACTTTCTCACGCGGAACATCATACTCTTTGCATAGTTCAGGAATGCGATCAGCCAATTCACCGACAAACTCAATACCTGTAAATCCTGCACCCCCGACGACAATCGTTACTAATTGATCACGATTTTCCTTCGTATTATTATATAAAGAGAAACAATATTCAATGTGTTCACGAATCTGGCGAACCGAATTGATGCTGCGAATACCGAACGCATGCTCTTTTAAGCCCGGGATGCCAAATGTTTCAGGATCCGAACCAAGGCCAATAACAAGATAATCGTAAGTTAATTCACCTTTATTTTCAAGGATGACCACTTTTTCATCTTTCTTTATCTCTTTCACAGTATCCTGGACAAAATGAATCTTGTTCGTATCAATAATATCCTCAATTGGAATGCGTGTTTTGTCGTGATGTAATGTACCTGCCGCATTTTCATGAAGCCATGTCGTTTGATAGTGATAATTATGTTTGTTTACTAATATTACATTTGCTTGATTTAAGCTTAGCTCTTTCTGCAAGCGGATGGCTGTCATGATTCCGCCATATCCCGCACCAAGGATGACTATAGTCGGCTTACTCATACAATCACTTCCCGTTCATTTTTATTTAGTTTGACCCGCTCTCGTTAGAACTATTATCCCGAAAAGTTTGTGATAAATTTCACGTAGTAGCATAAAAGAATAGACAATTCTCAAATTGCCATAAATATACCTATTTATATCCATATTCATCTTAATTCTTTTTGTTTGTTTTTTCAACCACTTTATAGATGTGTCAATTTTCTGTCACTTCGTTTTCTTGCCGCTTTGCCTGCCCTGTTAATTCTTTTTTTCACCCGGATTGTAAGCTATAATAAAAACGTGAAGTTATACTATTGGGGGTGGAAGAATGTCGGAACAAGAATTGTTTGATATTACAATAATCGGCGGTGGACCGACCGGTTTATTTGCTGCATTTTACGGCGGAATGCGCCAGATGAAAGTAAAAATCATCGAGAGCATGCCACAATTAGGAGGACAGCTTGCTGCTTTATATCCCGAAAAGTACATATATGATGTAGCAGGTTTCCCGAAGGTGCTTGCGCAAGATTTAGTGAACAACTTAAAAGAGCAGGCGAATCAATTTAATCCAACTATTGTTTTAGAAGAATCCGTACAAAATGTAGAAAAAAAAGGGGAACATTTTGTACTGACTACTGACCAGGCTATTCACCATTCAAAAGCCGTTCTTATAACAGCCGGAGTCGGAGCTTTTCAACCGCGACGTTTAGAGCTTGACGGTGTCCGGCAATATGAAGGAAAAAATCTTCATTATTTTGTCAATGACTTGCAAGCTTTCAGGGATAAACAAGTTCTTGTATGCGGCGGCGGCGATTCTGCTGTTGACTGGGCTTTAATGCTCGAACCTATTGCCAGCAAAGTAACGCTGACGCATCGACGTGACAAGTTCCGCGCCCATGAGCATAGCGTCGAACAGCTTATGAATTCGAAGATTGAAATAAAAACACCTTACCAAATTAAAGAGATTGTCGGTAACGGGGAAAAAATAACGGCCGTCACGCTTGAGACGGAAGGCACAACAGAAACCCTTTATGTCGATGCCGTTATCGTCAATTACGGTTTTGTCTCCTCACTTGGACCGATTAAAACGTGGGGTCTTGAAATCGTGAAAAACTCGATTGTCGTTAATTCAAAGATGGAAACGAATATTCCTGGAATTTATGCTGCGGGCGATGTTTGCACATACGATGGAAAAGTGAAATTAATTGCCTCCGGATTTGGAGAAGCACCTACTGCCATTAATAATGCAAAAACGTATATTGATCCTTCAGCGAAAACACAGCCACAGCATAGCACAAGCATGTTTTAAAAAACAAAATGGCTTCACAACTTTAGTAAAAAATCGGTCAATTGCCGATTCCTGTTATTTAAAATAAAGAGCCTTTCCTTCGGGATTGGCTCTTTGTTAAAATTAGGAGGTATTCTATGAACCGTCAACCAACGGAAGAAGAAATGCATGTTGCCGAATTGCTGCAAGACTTGCAGCGTCATTTAGGCCACCTACATTATACCGATGAATCCTTTCTTGAAAATGTTCAAACTCATTTGCCGAAAATGAAAAAAGTGCTGGATGAAATCGAGAATTATCTTAAGGAATAATTTCCAGTTACAAAAAGAAAAACGATATAGTATACTAAAAACAACGGACAAGCGCCGTTAACTATTGAATGTTTATCCAGTGCCGGCACACTGGATTTTTACATACGGCCAAATTGAAAATAAGCCCGGCATTTACCGGGCTTATTTTATTGTTTCTTTCCAAGCTGAGCTTTAGCCATTTTGACCATTTCGCTCACCATATTTCCGCCAATAGGGCCGCCGATCTTCCCGGCTTCTTTCGCAGTTAAATTCCCGTTGTAATCCTTATCCAGCGGCACGCCTACTTCTTTTGCCACCTCGTATTTCACATGTTCAGGATGATCCGGATCCACAGTATACCCTTGCTTCGCCATGACTTTTGCTTTCAAGCGATCCAATCCTTCTCTCGCTTCAGGGACAAGTATACGCCGATTTCGATTACGTCTTCCCATTTTCATAACCTCCCTTACGCTTAATGTATCCATTTTTACAGGAAAAACAAAATTGCTTCTCAATTTTGTTTGGAGGAGAAACGGGGTTTGAGTGAATAGTGATTCCGGCAAGACGAAATCGGGACCCCGAACGAGAAAATTGTCCTTGAGATGGATTCTATCGGACAGATTTTCGTCTCCTGCCCTCATTTTTGTCCTTGAGACGGGTTCTATCCTGAAAATAAATTATGGTCCGTGCAGGA
>NZ_JBBHZM010000019.1:0-69339 GCF_049843615.1 Fictibacillus sp. Mic-4
ATGGATGAAGCGAAAAATTCCTTTAAAAAAATCCAGGTCGTTTATAAACATTCCTTACCTGAAAAACTCGAGGATCTTTCAAATATCGTAATCTTAAACAAAACCGGACGGGTGACCACTCTCTTAATTAAAGGAAATGTCGATGAAACAATGGAACGCTTTAAAATGGAAAATCCAATCTTGCTTGAAGAGCTGCCGATGACATTAGAAGACGTTTTCGTCACAACACTTGGAGGTGAGCATAATGTTTCATAAAGCGTTGTGGAAACTGAATTATAAGCATTCGAAGTTTCTTATTTGGGCATTATGGCTAGTTCCGTTGTACTTTTTGCCTTTTACCTACTATCAAAAAGCGCAAAAAACGGCTTATTTAATAAAAAAGTTTCCTGATTTTCATTATGAATATTATCCTAATTTGCAATGGACGATTTTCGAAATGTTCATTTTGATAGGCTTAGCATCTGTTTTAATTGGCTTAGAGCGCTCTTCATCTACGATGGATTTTTCGTTCTCTCTCCCGTTTCAACGAACCACACTATTCTTGTCAAAGTGGTTTATAGGGGTAACACATATTTTTGGAGCAACTACAATTAGTTCAGCACTTGTTGTCCTTGTCATAAAAACGAGCATCCTTGATCGATTTGAAGACGTAGATACATGGCTTTGGTTTTACTTATTTTCCTTATTGACCTTTATTGCTGTTTACACTTTTTCACTATTTGTAGGAACCATTTGCGGAAGCATTTTTTCCCAGATCTCCCTAAACATCATTTTCCTTTATTTACCTTATGGTTTATTTGAACTAATGATGTCCTTTATTCAAGTACATTGGTCACAAGGTAATCAGTCCTTTTATTTGTATTCTGATAAAATACGAGATTTCTTTAACGCAATAACATTACCCAAGCTGCTATTTTTCTTTGAAGAATATTCTGCTACGAAAGAACGTTTTCAAATGGGAACGCCTTCTCTCATGCTACTTGTTATACCCATTCTTTATATAATAGTTAGCCTTATTATAGGAGTTCTCTTATATAAGCATGCACACTGTGAGAATAACGGAAAAATTCTTGTGTTTGACCGCCTTAAACCTTTTTTTATGATCGGAGTCATTATTTGCTTTAGCATGTTCGGTGGCTCTTTCTTTGCTCAAGATAATTTTTCCGATCAGTCTAATATTTTTTCTTACTATATTCGTGCCATACTGACAGGTACGATCTGTTATTTTATTTTACGAAAAGTGATGAACACCCGGTTCCAATGGGGCAAACGCTGAAGGCAGAGTCATAATGCTCTGCCTTTTTCTTGGTTTGATTTCTGTTTTCTATGGCGAAACTACTGTTGGTAGAGAATTTGTCGAGGTGGATTATGAACGATCATTGGATTATGGTCATACGGACAATAATCGGATTTTCAGTTTTACTCGTTCTAACTCGTGTGCTGGGGAAGAAGCAGCTCGGGGAACTTACTTATTTTAACTACGTGACTGGAATCGCGACAGGTGGCATTATTGGAGATATGATTATCCATAGGGACATTAAAATCCTTGATGGGATCATAACGATGTTTGTCTGGGGCCTTTTAATTTTCATTATTGAGTTTGCCACCCGTAAACCTTCAAAGGCGAAGGTTGTTCTTAAAAGCGAGCCGACGATCCTTATTAAAAAAGGGGAAATCATTCAAGAAGCTTTGAAAAAATTAAGCCTCGGAATGGACGACTTATCAATGATGCTGAGAATTAAAGACGTATTTTCCATTATGGAAGTCGATTACGCAATCATGGAGCCGAACGGCGAATTAAGCATTAAGAAGAAAAGGGAAAAAGAAAGTTTGTGCCGGGAAGATATGAACATTTCGAAAATCGAACCGAAATATTTGCCGTCACAGGTGATCGTAGAAGGCATCGTGATGAAACGAAATTTGAAAGAATACGGGTTAACGGAAAACTGGTTAACAAAGCAGCTTGATAAAGCCGGTATCTCCTCCATTGATGAAGTGTATTTTGCACAGCTTCAAGAAGACGGATCATTATTTATCGCCAAAAAAGCCGCTCAAAATTAGATGTTGAGCGGCTTTCATAGTTTGAATTTCATTTTATTTTTCAATAAATGAATACAGGCTTAAAGCTAAAATAGAGCTAAGGACGACCAGAATGACATTCCAATTCAAATAAGCAGCAATGAAGGCAACTAGTGCGCCAATGATGCCGAATGACAGATGATTCGGGTCAATCGTTATAACTCCTGGAAAAATCAATGCTCCCAATATCGCATACGGGACATTTTTCAAAATCCCTTGCAGCCGCGGGTGAATCCGGCTCGCATTCAATAAAACGAGCGGCAGCATTCGTGGTGTATAAGTAACGATAGCCATTCCGGCGATCATCCAATAAATCTCTTCTGTCATTCTTTATTCCCCCTTTGAAATAAATTCAATCAAGACCGCCGAAATTAAAGTCGATAAAATGATTCTCCATCCTGCGTTTAACGGTTCGTACAATGAAAAAAGGCTGTTTAAAATCGCTGCCGTACCTGCAAGTAAAATGACTTTTCTTGATTTTTTGGCTGCCGGCACGAGCAAGCCGATAAACATCGCATAAAGAGCGACTGCCATGCCTGTTTGAAGCGTTTGCGGCAATCCTGCTCCAATTAAATAGCCGAGCGCCGAATTAACGACCCAGCTTCCATATCCAATGACTCCCAAACCAAACATAAATGGCGTACTGAGCATTTTTTCTTCTCTAGTAGCGGCAACGGAAAACGATTCATCCGTAATCATGAACCCGTACAACGCTTTTTTCCACCATTTATCCGGCTCTACTTTTTCATTAATGGAGGTACTCATTAACAAATGGCGAATATTCATAAAAAAGGTTGTTAAAACGATTTCAAGTAGATTCGCTCCGGCAGCGATCATTGATAAGGCTGTATATTGCGAAGCACCAGCAAAAACAAATGCGCTCATCGCCACAGTTTCCCAGAACGTTAAGCCTGTCGTTTTCGAAAGCAATCCATAAGCAAATGCAATCGGCATGTAGCCAATAGCAAGCGAGATTCCAGCCTGCACCCCTGTACGAAACGACAAATTGCCCTTGATTTCAGCAGATAACGGCAGCATAGATCAAACACCCCTTTTTTGATTTTTCAAAATCATTCGTATGTTATATTATACATATTGTATGTTATTATATTTCGATTCTCAAGGAGTTTTTTCAATGAATTTAAATCAAGTAATTGGAAAGAAATTAAAACAGCTTCGAAAGGAAAGAAAATGGAGTTTAGAAGAGACGGCCACCATGACTGAGGTGAGTAAACCGATGCTCAGCCAGATTGAACGAGGGGAGTCTAATCCGACCGTCAGTACGCTTTGGAAAATTGCCAACGGATTCGGCGTACCGTTTACAACGTTTTTGGAAAATGATGAGCCGGTAATAAAAATTGTGGATCGTGACGATGTCGATTCACTTAAAGAAAATAACGGGAAATATATTGTCCGTACATTATATCCAATGGAAGGAGGAAAGCCGCTTGAAATTTATTCCGTTGAACTCAAGCCGGGCTGCCATTACGTCTCTTCCCCCCACCCGGGCGGAGTGGAAGAATATTTAATCGTAGAAGAAGGAAGTTTAAACGTCATCATGAATGAAAATACTTACACGCTATGTAAAGGCCAGTCCATCCGCTTCAGCGGCGATTATGAGCATATCTATGAAAATACTAGCGATTCTACCTGCTTTGTCACGATGATTATGTATTATGGAAAAAAATAGACTTGGAGCAACTTCAAATGATTATTGAACAACGAATTTCAATCAATAATATTCCTTGCCTGAGTTTAAAACCAGAACCAGCTCAGGAAAAAAACACAGCTATTCTTCTTTATCACGGCTGGGGGTCGTGCAAGGAAAATCAACAATTTCTCGGCAAGCTTTTAACCTTTTATGGATATGAAGTGATCATTCCTGATTGCGTATATCACGGGGAAAGAGAACGGCCATTTATCAACTTCTTTGATCCAAAAACGATGCAAGCTTATTTTTGGGAAGTGATTATTAAAACGGTGAAGGAGTCAAAAAAACTGATTGATAATTTGTCTTGTTTATCCAAGGATCATAAACTAGTTGTTGCAGGAAGTTCCATGGGAGGGTGCATTGCGGCTGGCATTTTTGCCCAATCTTATAAAGTTGAAGGATTAATTAACCTCATCGGTTCTTGCGCCTGGGAAGAATCCGAAATTATTTTTAGAAAGCGTGATGGAAGGCCAAAACTTAACGGAGATGAACGAAAGAAAATAAGAGAATTTGATCCGATTCATCGTATCGATCACGAAAAGAAACGACCAATCTTGTTACTGCACGGGGCAAATGATCCAATTATCCCGATAGATGAACAAAGAATCTATTACGAACAAGCCATCTCTATTTACGGTAAGGAAGCTTCTAACGTTGAGTTTCAATCCTTTCCCGGAGTCACGCATGTCATTACGATCGGGATGGCGGAATACATGATAAAATGGCTTAACGAGCATTTTAAAGGCACGTAAACATAATGCCGGAACCCTTCAAAGGTTCTGGCATTTTAACGTAAGCGAACAATACGGTAAATAGTTATACCTATCGTCCCAAACACAATAATGAAAAAGGTCGGTAAAAACCATATTCCAAAACTTTCTTTTCCGAATCCAACCCTTATGATTTCCCATAAAATCATAGAGAGAAAAAGGACTATCTCAAAATTAATCGTGCACAACATTTTTCGTGACAGTAAATAAAGGCGAGGAGCATTTTCTTCGGTAATCTCTACAGGATAATTGAAAACGTGTGGAAACTTGCATAGTGTAAAGATAAAAACGAAGACCACGGATGCGACAATAGGCATAATCCAAATCGTTCTTTTTGTTCCCCAGCCGTCTGGTCTTCCCGCAAAATCAAAATGTCTCGGAATTTGTTCAGGGAGGTCATTCCATACATAAAGCAAATAGCAAAAAGTCGCGATTATCACTAATATGGATATTGCATCAAGCACTTTTTCCAAAGCTGTTTTTGGAATAGATAAAACAGGTCGTTTATTCATACAAAATCTCCCCATTGGCGGAATTATGTCTTAAATCGGCGGAATTGTGTTTTCATTCGACGGAATTATGTCTTCAATCGGCGGAATTAGTTCTAAATTCGGCCGAATTATGACCAGCTCTGGTTGAATTTTCTTTAAAATTTGTTGAATTATGTTTAGAAGCTCGATTTCTCCATAAATTGAGGGCGGCCCCGGGCCAGCCCTCTTTTCTCAATGCTATTTAAACATTGCTTGTCTCTTTCTTCTTTGGCGGGGCGATGTGGATCGCCTTTCCGGTGACATTTTCGATTGCCTCCAGCCAGCTTTCATTCAGAGAAGGATGGGCAAAGATGGGGTACGAAACATCTTCTTCCCTTGCGACCATTTCAAGGGCAAGCGTGCCGGCGTGAATCATTTCACCGGCTCCTGCGCCCATCATATGAACGCCTAATAAGAGATCGCTTTCTTTGTCGACAATCATTTTTGCCACACCTTCTTTTTGCCCGAGAATGGCGGCATAGCCGTTTCCGCTTATCGCAAACTGCCCCGTCTTCACGTTATAGCCCTGTTCTTTCGCTTCTTCTTCGGTTAACCCGACGGTCGCAATCGGAGGAGTTGTATGGACGATCATCGGCACAAACGATAAATTGTAGCTGCTCTTTATTCCCGCAATATGCTCCGCCGCTGTTTTTCCTTGTTTAATGGCCCGGCTCGCAAGCTTCGGCCCAATTGTACAATCTCCAACCGCATAAATATTTTCCACATTCGTCTGACTTACATCATTAACGAGAATCGAGCCCTTTTCATCAAGGTCAATATTCACCATTTCTAACCCAAGATCTTTCGTGTTCGATTTATACTCAAATGAAATGAATAGATGCGATCCTTCAATTGTTGCTTTCTCTCCACTTTCGGATTGTACGGTAACGGCCACTTTCTCATCATCAGAAACAGTTTCAATTAGTTTGCTGCTTTTTAAGACTTTGATTTTCGCTTTCTTTAATACACGCAGAAGTTCTTTTGTAATCGTAGAATCAAAGGCGAATGTTTCTTCTTTCATGATTAACGTCACATTGCTTCCTAGATTCCGGTAAGCGGTTGCCGTCTCAAGCGCAATATAATCCGAACCGTACACAATAAAGTGCTCTGGCACAACATCTAAATTCACGAGATCATAACCGGATAAAATGCGGTCGCCCGCTTTTTCGATTCCTTCAGGTAACACCGGGTGTGCCCCGGTCGCAATCATCGCATGTTCATATTCATACATTTCAAAATGGTGGCCAGAATCGACACCGATGCGGTTTTCCGACATAAAGGATGCAGTGCCCGCAACGATTTCGATTTTATTCGCCTTGCAAAGAGCCTCTACCCCTTTTTGCAAGTTCGACACAATTGTCGTTTGATATTCTCTAAATTTTTCTGGATGAAAGACAGCAGCCCCTGTCTCTATCCCCATTCCGTTCAATTGATGAACACCTTTATACTGGCTGGCTGCATATGTCAACACCTTTGATGGAATACAGCCTTTGTTTAAGCAAACTCCTCCGAGTTTTTCCTTTTCTATTAAAGTGACTTCCATTCCAAGCTGGGCGGCGCGAATGGCTGCATTATAGCCGCCCGGCCCTCCGCCAATAATGATCAGCTGACGTTTCTGTGCAAATTCTCCGACTACCATTTAGATCAGCTCCAATACCATAACACTCGGATTTTCGATTAGCTCTTTAAAACGATTGGTGAACTGTACGGCCGCTCCACCGTCTGCTACACGATGGTCAAACGACATTGATACATTCATCATTTGGCGAATAACAATTTCATCATCGATGACCACAGGCATTTTCTTTGTTTTATGGAACGCCATTAACGCGACTTCCGGGTGATTAATAATCGGTGTCGCTCCCATGCTGCCGAGCGGGCCAACGTTTGAAATCGTAAACGTTCCCCCGGTTAATTCTTCTCTCGTTAGCTTGTTTTCTTGTGCTTTTTTAATTTTCTCTTTCATTTCCCTGGCGATCTCTTTTACATTTTTCTTTTCAATTTGTTTGATCACAGGAACGATAAGACCCTCTTCTGCATCTGTCGCAATTCCGATGTTGACCTCTTTTTCAAGATGGATCATTTCGTTTTCTTCATCAAGTTTTGCGTTAAAAATCGGGAAATCTTTTAATGCCAGTTGAAGCGCCTTTACAAAAAAGGCAGCGACCGAAACGTTTAATCCCTTTTTATTGTCCGGATCGAGGCTTTTTAGTTGTTTCTTTAATTCCATGACGTTTGTCACATCTACTTCTTCAAAATGGGTGACATGTGGAATCGTGTACAACGATTGGGCCATCTTTTTCGCGATTTGCTTCCTTCGTCCTCTAAATGGAATAGATTCGCGGGCAACCACTGTTTCTTCTTTCGGTTTTATTACAGATGGCTCTTCTTTTTGCTGAACGTCATTATGAATGAAACGATAAACGTCTTCATCCGTTACTCTGCCGCCAGGGCCGGTACCTTTTATTTGTTCGATATCGATCCCATGCTCGCGGGCAATTTTTCTTGTATAGGGAGCCGCGAGTATCCGTTTCGATAAGATGGCAACACTTGATCTTGAGGCGGAGGCCCTAGGAGCAGGTTGCGCTTCCGTTTTTGCCTCTTTGTTCCCGTTGTTTATTTCTTTCGGTTGATCTACTCCACCTGAAGAATTTCCTTCAAGCAGCATTAAAACTGTACCGACTTCAACAACTTCTCCTTCTTTCACCTTAATTTCCGCTACTTTTCCGGAAACAGGCGACGGAAGTTCTGCGGAAACTTTATCAGTTTGAACTTCTACGAGCGGTTGATCAATTTTCACCGTATCTCCAACATTTACGAGAAATTGTATAATTTCCCCTTCATGCATTCCTTCTCCAATATCATGCAGCTTTACTTCAACCATGGACACACCTCCAAAATCGATTTTATCCTCTAAGAAAACCCGGGCGATCGCGCTCTTGTTATGGTCGCCCTTGAGATTCGAATAGATCGTTTACGTTCACGTATTAGAATCGAATGACTTTCTGAATCGCATCGAACACCCGCTTTTCATTCGGTAAATAATCGTTTTCAAGCGAAAACATTGGAACTGGTGTATCGAAGCCGGTCACCCGCTCAATCGGCGCCCTCATATATAGGAACGATGTGTCATTAATTAACGAGATGATCGTATCACCGAGCCCACCGGTTGAAGGAGCTTCATGGACAATGACAACTCGGCCCGTTTTTTGCACACTTTCAGCAATTAAATCTTTATCAAGCGGATAAAGGGTGCGAAGGTCGATAAGGTCAACAGAAATGCCCTGTTTTTCGGCCTTTTCAGCAGCTTTTACGGCGACATCCATCATTGCTCCATAGGCGATGACGGTAACATCTTCTCCTTCTTTTCGCCGTGCGCCTTTTCCGATTTCCACAGTGTATTTTCCTTCAGGGACATCCATTTTCGAACTGCGGTAATGTCTCATCGGCTCCAGGAACAACACCGGATCGGGATCTTCGATGCTCGCGATTAACAAGCCTTTTGCATCATACGGATTGGATGGAACGACGACTTTGATCCCTGGCATCTGAGTGAACAAGGCTTCAACGGAATCAGAATGAATTTCCGGTGCACGAACACCAGCGCCATATGGAGCCCGGATAACCATTGGAACGGTAAAAGCGCCGAGCGTTCTTGAACGAATGCGAGTCGCATGTGTCATGATTTGATTAAACGCCGGGTAGATAAAGCCGAAAAATTGAATTTCAGCGACCGGACGAAAGCCATTGATCGCAAGGCCAATAGATGTTCCGATAATTCCGGATTCTGCAAGAGGCGTATCGATGACACGTGCTTCGCCGAACTCATCATATAATCCATCCGTCGCCCTGAATACACCGCCGTTCTTTCCAACATCTTCACCTAAAACAATGACATCGTCATGTTCCTTCATCATCGTCCGAAGTCCGTCTGTTACCGCTTGCACAAGCGTCATTTTCTTTGTACCGATAGCTGTCGTCATTTTTATTCACCTCTCCCCGCCATAAATGCTTCTTTTTGTTCCTCAATTGGCCATGGATTCGATTCGAATACGTAATCAAACATGTCATTGATATTTGCATCCGGCTCGTTTTCCATTTCGTTTACCGCTTCCTCAATTTCAGCCGTAAGCTCTTCCTCTAGCTGCTTCGCCCATTTTTCGTCCCACATGTTTTCGTTTTTCATAAAGCGCTCGAGGCGAAGAACGGGATCCGTTGTTTTCCGGCGAATTTCTGTTTCGCTTTGATCTCGGTATTTGGAAGGATCATCGCTCGTTGTATGGGCACCATAGCGCCATGTCACCGCCTCGATTAATGTAGGACCGCCTCCGTTACGAGCCCGCTCAACCGCTTTTTTTGTATGAAGGTAAACGGCAAATGCATCATTCCCGTCAATGCGGATCCCTTCGATATCATAGCCGAGCGCTTTTTGGGCGATCGTTTTTGCTTTCATTTGCTTATGCATGGGAACAGAAATGGCAAACCCATTATTTTGATTGAAAAAGATAACCGGAACATTAAAGATGCTGGCAAAGTTCAATCCTTCGTGGAAGTCTCCTTCTGAAGTTGCACCGTCGCCAAAATAAACGATGGAGGCCCGATCCGTCCCTTTCATCTTTTCCGCCCATGCTGCACCTGTCGCGTGAAGCAATTGAGAAGCAATCGGAACGGCCGGCGGAAAAATCTTCTTCCCTTCCGGCGGCAGGCAGCCTTCATGGCGCCCTTTCCAGTAAAGGAACATCGTTTTGAGCGAATGTCCGAAGGTTAATGTTGCCCCATGGTCACGGTAAGTAGGGAACATCCAATCGCCTTCTCCCATCGCCATTGCACTGCCTACCTGCGAAGCCTCCTGCCCTTCAAACGGCACATACGTCCCAATTCGTCCTTGCCGCTGAAGATTGACACCTTTTCTGTCAAACAATCGGATGCGCAGCATTTTCGTATACAGTTCTTTCGTTAACTCTTCTGTCAACTCGCTTCGGTAAGCTTCATCAACAACTTCTCCGTTTCCATTTACGATCTGAAGCATCGGAAATCTCTCTTCCATTAAAGACCCTCCCTTTAACGATTGAATTTCTCTTTTAATGTTTGACCTGCCATTTTGGACGTTTAGAATGTGAAAAGAAGCTATTTCTCGTTTTTCTTTGCTCGATTTTCATTTCACAGAAGCGATTGGCCGCTTCCACAGTTGAAATGTTTTGTTCTTTACTTGTTTGAAAAATTTTTAGTAACGAATCATAAATGGCTTTTGTTTTATTTAAAACGCGCGCTTTATTCGGCCCGTATAATTCATCTGCCACTTGAATGAGACCGCCAGCGTTGACAATATAATCCGGCGCATACAAAATGCCTTTTTGCCCGAGGTAGACTCCATGTCTATCTTCAAGAAGCTGGTTGTTCGCACTGCCGACAACTGCCTTCACTTTTAATTGGTCAATCGTATAATCGTTGATAATTCCTCCAAGTGCACACGGGATAAAAACATCCGCATTCACCCCATAAATTTCTTCTCCTTCTACGACTTCAAGCGTGCCAGGGAGAAATTCAGCCTTCTCAATGATCTGTTGAAGCGCTTTCCCATTAATATCTGTAACATAGAGATGTGCGCCATCTTCAAGCAGTTTTTCCGCTACTTTAAATCCGACTTTCCCCAGGCCTTGAATGCTATATGATTTTCCGGATAAATCGTCCGTTCCTTCCATTGCCTGCATTGTTGCACGAAGGCTGTAAATGACTCCCTGCGCTGTCGGAACGGAAGAATCCCCGCTGCCGCCAAATTCTTCAGGGATCCCTACAATACATGGCGTTTCCTTTTGTGAATGGACAAAGTCTTCCGGCGTCGTGCCCATGTCTGTTCCTGTATAAAAACGGCCGTTCAACGAATCGACAAACTGTCCAAACGCCCGAAACAGCTCAGGACTTTTGTCGGTTAGCGGGTCTCCAATAATGACCGCTTTTCCGCCGCCAAAATCAACATCAGCACCGGCACATTTATAGGTCATTCCCTTTGATAATCGCAGAGCATCTTCAATCGCTTCATCCGTCGATGGATAAGGCCTCATCCGGCACCCGCCTAAAGCCGGCCCTAATGTTGTATCGTGGATGGCAATGATGGCCTTCAATCCAGTTGATGGATCGTTGCAAAATAATACGGATTCGTGCTGTGAAATCTTTTCAAACATGGTTTCTCCTCCTGCTGCATTCGCTTGCTCCCTGGCTAATTGACTTAGCCTCAATTGCCCCTTCTAGAAAAAAAGTTTGGATTTCAGTAATAGGACATTCTTATTTTAAGAACACCTCGTTAGATCTGTGAAATGAGGAAAAACAATCAAGAATGTTACATCATTTAAAATGATTTCGTTCTCGGACAATAAGTGCTCTTATCTGGACAATAAATCATCCGGTTTAGACAATAAAATCCTGCTTTTGGATAATAAATAAAAAAATACTAAATTTATTGTCCGACTGAGGCCATTAATTGTCCGATAGTATTTATTTATTGTCGGAAATTAACTGTTTATTGTCCAAATGCCATGAAAATAGCACCACTACTGAAGAAGTTTGATCCTGTTTTTTGCTTCCAGCTTCTTATCTTTGTTACAGGTGAAAATTTCTTCTTGAAAATAAGAACTTTCTTGCTGAAGGGGCACTATCATCTTTGTTGCGTTTATGCTTTTTCGCTTTAAAGTGAAAGCGCTTTCATTTAATGGCAGACTACACTTGCATTTTTTTAAGTTTCTCTCTAATTGCTTCTTTCGGCAAAATAAATTGTGTAACTTCCCCTTCTCCAACCACTGTTCGTTCATTTCGTACTTCAACATCGCATATGACCGCTTTTCCTTTAATTTCCCGTAAGGTTGCAGTAATCTCCAATTTCATTCCTTCCGGCGTTGGTGCAAGATGACGGGCCGTTACGCCGCCTCCAATTCCTTCTTCATGATCTTCTAAATACGGCAAAATGATCTGGCGCGCCGCCCATTCCATATGATAAACCATGGACACTGTTGAATAAGCAGGGTGAACAAGGTTCCCTTCAAACTGTGCAAACATTTCAGGTGTAACAACGGCTGTAATTGTCGCTTTGTTTCCAATATTCATTCCTGGCTTCAATTCTTTCACCTCTTTGTCAGCGTAATCTAAATGCTTGTTCTGACTATAATTTATATAACGTTTTCCTAACGTAATGATATCATTTTGTAGAATAAACCGTCAATAATTAGGCTGAACATTTGAAACTATGTTAACATGCAGAAATATGAGATATACAAAAAGAGTGTTGGTTTAAAACCAACACTCTTAATTTATTGCATAAAAACCGTTCGACTTCGCCATAGTATTAAATGAAGCGTTCGATTTAACAATCAAAACCTGAGTATATACCGATAAACGGTCATACAGCCACCTGATTTCCTTGTTATGCATTCGAATGCAGCCTGCTGACACATGAAGCCCGATTGATTTTTCGTTATTGTTTCCATGGATCGCATACGTCGTTCCCCATGTACCGTTCACATTTAACCCTAGCCAGCGGTCTCCAAGCGGGTTGCGAGGATCTCCTCCCTTAATGTTCCCGCTGTAGTACGGACGGTTTTTTATTTTATTGACAATAAAAAATTTGCCCGTTGGAGTCGGAGTTAAAGTTTTACCTGTCGCGACTTTAAATGTCTTGACGATTCTTCCATCTTTATAGTACGCAAGTTGATTTTTTATTGTATTTATAACGAGAAATTGGTTAGAAGCAGCTGCTTCCACTTTTTCTCCAAAAATAATTGTGCATAGTAGCGCCGTTGTTATGATAACGAACATTACCTTTTTCATGATTGTCCCTCACCTTAATATTACAATTTCGTTACAAATGTTATTATAAATCTATAAATCTGTAATATGGTAACAAAAAGGTTACAATGAATAAATGATCATCTGAGAATGATTACCAATTATCAAACTTACAAGTCGGAATATAACATCTTGCTTTGACATTTAACATTTTATATGGTATTGTTAATTAGTTGTATTTTATTGAGCACGAATAACTTCTATTTAATATCCTTTTTTCATAAAGAAAAATTTCTTCTTTTATATCACTTCTTTTACTCACCCATGAATCCAATAACTCTCTAGAAATAAAGATGGTAATGAAAAAGGTAATCGTTGAATGTTTTTTGCAGCACAATTCACACTGGCGCGGCTACGGGGCCGTAAGGATGAAAGAGAGGCAGGGCTTTCGTCGTTTTGAGTTTCAAAAATTTAGCGTTTGATGCAATTTAAATGGCATCTTTTCGGAACAGCTTTTAAGGATGCCCGAGATGAAATGGATGTTCACTTCATCTTTCGTAAGGTGAAAAGCGTGTTCAATATAACAGTAAGATCGACTTTATCAAGCGGTCTTTGAATCTAAATAATAATAAGGATTCCAGAAAAAATAACGGTCCAACTATGGACCGTTATTTTTAACATTACTTTAAATATTGATTGACGATCGGGAGCACGTTTCTCGCTTCATCCATCATCGATTCTAGCAGCATACTTACGGTAGGGATGTCTTGAATCGCACCTGCAATTTGGCCACTGTTAATAAACCCTTTTTCCAGGTCCCCTTTCATCGCCCCTAATATATGTTGCTCTTCTGATGTGAGCGTCAAATATTTCTCCGATGAGATTCCTTCTTTTTCAAGCTCTAACACTTTTTCAGCATAGGGCGTTTTATAAACGCGCCGAATCGTGCCGACAGTCCGGCCGATGATGACCGTACTCGTATCGTTTGCTTCGATCAGCTTGTTTTTATATGTCACATGAAACGGTGCTTCCTTTGTCGCGATAAAACGTGTGCCCATCTGTACGCCGCTTGCCCCGAGAGCGAGCGCTGCCGCCAGTCCCCGCCCATCAGCTATTCCTCCGGCTGCAACAAGCGGAATAGATACTGCATCCGCAACCTGCGGGATGAGCGTCATCGTCGTTGTCTCATATGGCGAGTTCAGACCTGCCGCCTCATACCCTTCCGCCACAAGAATATCACAGCCAGCTTCTTCCGCTTTTTTCGCGTGATAGACTGAAGCGACAACACACATGACCGTAATCCCATGTTCCTTTAGTTTCGGAATAAATGGAGCCGGATTGCCTGCAGATAAAGAGACAACTTTAATGCCATGCTTGATGATCAATTGGAATATCTCTTTTACATTTGAAGCAACCGAAAGCGGGACATTGACGGCAAACGGCTGCGAAGTTCTTTCTTTTGTCTCTATCATTAACCGTTCAATGTCTTCAAGGTCCATCGTTCCTGCGCCGATCGTGCCCATTGCCCCCGCTTCAGAAATAGCCGCGGTTAAAGGGGCATTGCTCACATTTCCCATCCCCCCCTGAATGATTGGATATTGAATATTCAGGAGTTCACATAATCGATTCATCGCTTTCGCCCCTTTCTTTTCGTTAAATTGTGCTATACTTTTTATAAGATTCGCTAAATTAAGGAGGTTGTTCTATGCTTTACCCTTTTAACGGCAAATCCCCTCAAGTGGATCAAAGCGTCTTTGTTGCCCCGGGTGTACATATTATTGGTGATGTAACCATTGGCCAGGGTTCAAGTATCTGGTTTAACAGCGTTCTGCGCGGTGACGAAGGTCCGATCATGATCGGGGAACGTTGCAATGTCCAGGATAATTGCACATTGCACCTATATGAAGGATTTCCGCTCGTTCTTGAAGATGAAGTATCGATCGGGCATAACGTTATTCTTCATGGCTGCACGATCAAAAAAGGTGCCCTCGTTGGAATGGGATCGACCATTTTAGACGGCGTTGAAATCGGTGAACAAGCTTTCATCGGAGCCAATACATTATTACCGCCGGGCAAAAAAATCCCTCCACGGACAATGGTAATGGGCTCACCGGGAAAAGTCGTCCGCGAGCTGACTGACAAAGACTTCGAGTTGCTTCAATTGACGATCGAAACGTATTACAACAAGAGCCGTCAAATGATGGCAGAACTAAAAAAATAACTTTGAAAAAAGCACTTTCTTAACTGAAAGTGCTTTCTATTTTTGCTCTTGCATTAGCGGATGATTGAACACATCGTATTCCTTGTCTTTTTTATGCAATTCATTTCCTTCTTTATAAATGCGTTCAAAGAAACGGCTCGCAGGAAGCGCCAGTGCTTTATAGTAATCGCTAAATAGTGACGCCGCGTGGCTGCCGAGCCAGTCTGCCGGCAATAATTCTTCAGGAAGCCCTGGATCGACGAAAAGAAACTTCCGGTATTCATGAACAAGCTTCGTCCGTTCAACAAAGCATTCGCCGTCCGTCATTTCGCCTTTATCGATTTTGTTTTTATCGATAACATATTTTTGCGAATACGTTTTAATAAACTCATCATATCGCGCATTAATGTCGCGCAAATCCCAGCATTCCTGAACTAATTTTGCATTTTCGTGAGGGCCTTCGTAGGATGCTGTAAAGAAATGGACGTATTCTTCAATCTCATATTTTGCGACTAATTCTTTCATTTGCTCTTTCAAGTTGTTTGGTGAAATCCAAAAGCTGTTCGCAAGCAAACCAAAACCGCTCCATAAAAGTTCTTTTCGGAGCTCGTCACGGATGCTTCGTTTTTCTTCAGGAATCGTATACGTAAACATATACCATTTCCCATCCCAAACATCCGGCTGCAATTTAAAAATTCGGTTAGCCGCTTCATCCATACGGCGAATTCCCCGCGGCGTCAAATAATAAAAACTTTTATTTCCTTCCTTGCGGGAAGCAATCCAGCCTTGCTTATTCATCCGCGAGATGGCTGCGCGAACCGCCTGTTCGTTATGCCCGAACTGTTCCAATAAACGTATGAGGCTCCCAATCCATATTTCATTGCCATAATGCCGTATATAATCCCCGTAAAGGGTGAAAATCATTGATCGTGTATTTAAACTGTTTTGCATGATGTACCCTCATTTTTTACGTATCTAAAGAATAATCCTACCAAATAGAGTGATCTAAAACAAGCCGGCTCATTCTCCCTTAAATTGCGGTGGCCGCTTTTCGCTAAACGCGTTGAGCGCTTCGATCCGGTCTTTTGTCGGAATGGTCACTTCATATGCTTTCGCTTCGATCGCAAGTCCAGTTTGCAAATCGACTTCCATCCCATGCTTGATCGCGTATTTTGCCTGCTGAACAGCGACCGGTCCGTTTTTCATAATGAGGGCGGCATATTCTTCACAGGTTGGGATCAATTGCTTCCTTTCTACCACTTTGTTTAAAATGCCATAGCCTAGCGCTTCCTCGGCGGATAGCTTTTTCGCCGTCAAAATGAGCTCCATCGCTTTCGCCTGGCCGATTAATCTTGGAAGCCGTTGCGTACCGCCTGCTCCCGGAATAATGGCCCAGCTGACTTCCGTAAGACCCATTGTCGCTTCCTGAACGCAAACGCGGAAATCGCACGCAAGGGCAAGCTCAAAACCTCCACCAAAAGCGTGGCCGTTCATCGCTGCAATTGTCGGCTGAGGTAATGCTTCAATGGCTGAAAACACGTCGCGGATTTTGCGGACATTCCGTTTCACTTCAGCGTCCGAGAGCGTCCGGCGTTCTTTCAAGTCCGCCCCGGCGCTGAACGCTTTCTCGCCCGCTCCTGTAAAAATGACAACGCGCACCCCGGGATCGTTATGAATCGCCTCCACCGTTTCTCCGAGTTTTTGCAGCGTGGCGTAATTAAAGCAATTCAAGACTTCCGGACGGTAAATGGTTACGTAAGCGATATAGTCTTTTACTTCATATAATATGGTCGACATTGTCTTCCTCCCTTAGTCAATCTTTTCGATAATAGCGGCAATTCCCTGGCCAACGCCGATGCACATCGTCGCTAACCCGTATTTGACTTCGCGTTTTTTCATTTCATGGACAAGCGTCGTCAAAATGCGCGCACCGCTTGCGCCGAGTGGATGACCAAATGCGATCGCTCCGCCGTTGACATTCACTTTTTCGGGATCAAGCTCTAGCTGTCTGATGCATTCAAGTGATTGTGAAGCAAATGCCTCGTTAAGCTCAACAAGCCCGAGATCACTTGCGTTTAGCCCGGCGCGTTTTAACGCTTTGCGGCTCGCTTCAATCGGGCCAAGCCCCATAATCGCCGGCTCTAAGCCTGCAACACCGGATGCCACATATTTCGCCAGCGGCTTGATGCCCAGTTCTTTTGCCTTATCCGCACTCATTAATAAAAGAGCCGATGCTCCGTCATTTACTCCTGATGCGTTTCCAGCCGTAATCGTTCCCCCGGCAAACAGCGGTTTTAACTGGGCAAGCTTCTCAAGCGTTGTATCTGGCCTTGGATGTTCATCTTCAGCGACCACAATCTCATTTCCTTTTTTATCTTTATAGGTGACAGGAACTAGTTCCTCCTTAAACCGGTTTTCTTCGATTGCTTTTTTCGCTCGCATCTGGCTCTCGTAAGCGAACTGATCCTGGGCTTCCCTCGTTACGTTGAAACGTTTAGCGACATTTTCGGCTGTTTGCGGCATCGAGTCAGTGCCGTATTTCTCTTCCAGGGCTGGATTGATAAAACGCCAGCCGATCGTCGTGTCGAACATTTTCATGTCTCCGCGCGGAAACTCGGCATTTGGTTTTGCCATTACGAACGGGGCGCGCGTCATACTTTCCGTTCCGCCGGCAATAAAAACATCGCCTTCTCCCGCCATAATCGCCCGGGCGGCGTAAATTACCGCATCAAGCCCTGAACCGCATAAACGGTTGATCGTTGTCGCGGCGACTTCAACCGGAAGGCCGGCTAAAAGGGTGGACATACGCGCAACATTGCGGTTATCTTCTCCCGCTCCGTTTGCATTTCCTAATACGACTTCCTCAATTTCATGTGGAGAAACGTTCGGATTGCGCTCGACCAATGCCATAATAACGACCGCGCCTAAATCGTCCGGTCGCACATGTTTTAAAGCCCCTTTATATCGTCCGATCGGCGTTCTGACCGCATCAACAATGACGACTTCCCTCATTTTGTGACTCCGCCCTTCTCTTTCGTGTAATCATAGACACCGCGGCCTGTTTTCCTGCCAAGCCTGCCGGATTTGACGTATTTGACGAGTAGCGGGCATGGGCGATACTTTTCTCCAAGTGTTTGGTGGAGATAGTTTAAGTTGTTCAGGCGAGTATCGAGTCCGACCAAATCACCAAGCTCAAACGGCCCCATCGGAAAGTTCAAACCAAGCTTAATCGCCTTATCAATATCTTCTGGCGTGCCTACTCCTTCTTGAAGCATGTAAAACGCTTCATTTCCGATCATGGCGGAAATGCGGCTTGTTACAAATCCCGGAAATTCATTAATAATGACGGTTTCTTTCCCCATTTTCGCCGCCACTTCTTTTGCCACTTCTACCGTTTCGTCGCTTGTCTCATGTCCGCGGATGATTTCAACAAGCGGCATGCGATGGACCGGGTTAAAGAAATGCATCGCAATCACTTTTTCTGGACGATTTGTAAATGAGCCGATTTCCGTCGGACTCATCGTCGACGTATTTGTCGCAAAATAACAGTGGTCTGGTGCCGCTTGATCGATCTCTTCAAAAACGGACTTTTTAATCTCAATATTTTCCGGAACGGCTTCTATTACTAGATCCGCCCCGCTGACTGAAACGGCTAATTGGTTGGAATAGGTAAGCTTTCCTTTTGCGTCAAGAGCTTCCGTCTCCGTTAGTTTTTGTCTCTGAATGGCTTTTGCAAAAATTCCTTCGATTTCTTTTTGTGCATTTTGGAGCGCTTCTTCTTTCACATCAACAAGCTGGACTTGAAAACCGCCAACAGCCGCAACATATGCAATCCCGCGTCCCATGACGCCTGAACCAATAACAACAACTGATTGAATCACTGGTATCCCTCCGCAAGTAAAGTATGGAAAAGCGAGCTTTCTCCAAGAAAAAGCTCGCATTATTTCATTTACACTTAATCGACGTTTAAAAAGGAGGACAAACAGAGCCGAGAAGTTCGAGGCGGCGAAGCTTTGCGCAACGGAGCGTATACAGTGAATACGTGAGTAGCACAAAAGCAAGCCAACGAAGAAATTCGACGGCAATGTTTCCCGGACTTTTTAAACATCCTATCAAAGGCCGAATGGATTTAATGGACGCGATCCCGTATAAGAAAGCACGCTCTTTGTTTCTGTATAAAGGTCAAGTGTTTCAATGCACAACTCGCGCCCAAATCCAGATTGTTTATATCCGCCAAACGGTGTTCCAGGAAACGCTGAGAATGGAGAATTAATCATAATCGTTCCTGCTTGAATCATCCCAGCTACACGGGTCGCGCGAGCGTGATCCTTCGTCCAAATGGCAGCCGCTAATCCATAGTCGGTGTTATTTGCAAGTTGAATCGCTTCCTTCTCGTCTTTGAATTTCGATACGACAACAACCGGTCCGAAGATTTCTTCCTTCACGACTTTCATATTTTCCGTGACATTGGCTATAATCGTTGGCAAATACCAGTGACCGCCTTCGAAGCCGTCCACTTTCGCGCGGCCGCCTCCAAGCACGATCGTTGCCCCTTCTTCTTTTGCGGATTGAACGTAGCTGTCAATCACTTCAAGCTGCTTTTCACTAATGATCGCACCAACATGCGTTTCCTTGCTTAATGGATCTCCAAGCGTCAATTGTTTTGCTTTCGTAACAAATTTTTCCATAAATTGTTCGTATATGCTTTCCTGGATGTAAAGGCGTGACCGTGCCTCACATGATTGCCCGGTATTGTAGAAAATGCCGAATAGTGATCCATCCACGGCCGCATCGATATCCGCGTCTTCAAAGACGAGATTTGGCGATTTACCGCCAAGTTCAAGCGTCACTCGTTTTAACGTTTTCGAAGCTTTCGCCATAATGTCTTTCCCTGTTCCTGTTTCTCCGGTAAATGCTACTTTGTCAACGCCTTCGTGTTCGGCAAGATAAGCGCCAACTGTCGCGCCATCCCCCGTAACGATGTTGACGACGCCTTCTGGAACTCCCGCTTCATGGCAGATTTCCGTAAGCACAATGGCGGTTAATGGCGTCAGGCTGGCCGGCTTTAACACGATGGAACAACCTGCAGCAATAGCCGGCGCAATTTTCCATGCTGCCATCATCATCGGATAATTCCATGGAATAATTTGTGCGCACACGCCAAGTGGCTCTTTTAACGTATAGTTCATAAACGGTCCTGGTACATTGTTAACAGAACCGCGGTGTCCGACAATCGCTCCTGCATAAAATTCGAAGTCCTCAATTGCCTGCATCACTTGTCCTTGTGCTGCAGTAAGTGATTTTCCGCTGTTCAAAACCTCTAACTCTACTAATTCATTGAAGCGAGAGCGCATAATACTCGCGATTTTATTGAGGGTACGAGCCCGTTTTCCTACAGGGGAGCGCTTCCATTTTCCATGATCAAAGGCTTGTCTTGCCGCACGAACCGCACGATCAACGTCTTCTTTTGTCGCTTTTGCCACTTTCGCAAGCGCCTCGCCCGTTGCCGGATTATAAGTGATAAAATGTTCTCCGTTCGCCCCTTTTACACTTTCCCCGTTAATCACCATTTCGTAAAAATCGCGTTTCATCGATTTTACTGCCTGCTCTTCTCGTGTTGTCGTCATTTTCTCCCACTCCTTCTCCGTTCTGGCTCTACGAGAGTACTTGATTTTACGTTTTTTCGTCTAAACAGCTCATTGATTCGTCTATTAGACAATTTCATTCTGTAAATTTATTTTCCTATAAAAACAGGCTTTCGTTTTTCCATAAATGCTGCGACCCCTTCTTTATGGTCAGCGGTATTTCCGGCCGCCGTCTGGGCGAGCGCTTCATACTCAAGCACTTCATTAAGATCGGCATCCCAGCTTTTATTCAAGTACCGCTTGATCAAGCCGATCGCTTTAGTCGGCATCGAGCTGAGCTTTTCAGCAAATGTTTCAACTTCTTCAACCCATGACTCTTCTTTTACCAATCTCGTAACAAGCCCGAGACGATTGGCTTCTTCGGCTGGTATTTTTTCTCCTAATACGGCAAGCTCCATCGCTTTCGCGTGCCCGACAAGACGCGGCAAAAAGTAGAGATTACCTGAATCTGGAACGAGGCCGACATGAATAAATGCTTCAATAAAACTCGCTTTTTCAGAGACAAGCCTGAAATCACAGGCAAACGCAAGACTGGCTCCGGCACCTGCGGCCACCCCATTTACTGCTGCAATGATCGGTTTTTCCATTGAAACAATGGCCTGAATAACCGGGTTGTAGCCGTTACGGAGAACGTCTCCATAATCTAACGATTCGGCATTCCCTAAGTCCTGCCCGGAACAAAAGGCACGTCCTGCTCCTGTAATCACGACAGCACGGACTTCCTCTTCTTTATTCGCTGTTTTTAATGCCGACAGCAGCTCTTTGTGCATTTGGCTCGTAAAGGCATTCAATTTATCCGGCCGGTTTAATGTAATCCAGGCGACATTTCTTCTTGTTTCATATGTGATCGTTTCGAACATGTGAACCCTCCCGCTCTATTTTCCTTTAAACTTTGCACGACGTTTTTCAACAAATGCTCTCATGCCTTCTTTTTGGTCTTCAGATGAGAAAAGCAAGTAAAAGTTTTTCCGTTCATACTGCATGCCTTCATAGACCGAATAGTCAACGGCTTTGTAGACCGTTTCTTTAATCAAACGAAGAGACAAAGGCGCTTTTTGGGCAAGGGTTTTCGCGAATTTCACCGCTTCACTGACAACGAGTTCCGGGGCAACGATTCGGTTAATCACACCGTAATGCAGCGCTTCTTTTGCCGTCATTGGCTCTCCCAGCCAGAGCCATTCAAGCGCCTTTTTCTGCCCCATCAGCTTTGTCAGTTTGACCGTTCCACCTGCGCCCGGCATTACGCCAAGCTTAATTTCCGGAAAGCCGAATTGCGCTTTTTCTGAAGCAAATAAAAGATCACAGCAAAGGGCGAGTTCAAATCCGCCGCCAAAACAATATCCGCTTACCGCACCAATGATCGGCTTTTTGATAAGCGCGAGCCGGTCCCATTCTTTGAATTGATTGAGCAATTCAAGCGTAATCGCATCATCATCCTTCATTTCATCGATATCCGCTCCAGCGGCAAAAGCGCGTTCATTTCCAGTAAGGACAATCGCTTTTACGTTATCATCACCTTCAAATTGCTCAAAAGCCGCCAAAAGTTCAGTTACCATTTGACGATTGATCGCATTCAGCACTTTCGGGCGGTTCAGCTCGACTAGTCCAATGCCATCCTCCACTTTTGTCACAATCGTAGTAAAATTACTCATCGATTTCCTCACCGATCATCAATGTGACAAGATCGCCGGCAAATGACATTAAGTCTTTTCCGGATGCCTTTCCTTCGGCCGATTTTAGACCCGCCTTCAATGACTCATGATCATCATAGTACATTTCGCAATAAAGGTAGTATTCGCTTTTGCCCATGGGCGAACCGACGATTTTCGTCACTTTCATTTTGCGAAGCCCTGGAATCTTTTTCGTAATTTCTGTATGCTCCCCGTAATAGTGCTTATCAAATTCCTCTGTGTTTTCAGGTGTTTTATAAAGCGCGATTAGTTTTACCATATCTATCATCCTTTCAAATGAATAATCTATTCAAAAACAAATTCTTTTGTCTTTAATCCAAATTAAGGACAGGCTTCATCGCTTCAAACGGATTTTTACAAGACTTGCAATATAAAATGCACCGGCAGGCGGTTGGGCCAAAGATGTTTTCCATCGTCACATATGGCGATCCGCAATACGGGCATTCAATGCTCCATGGCTCTCCCATGACATGGTCAAGCGGCGGCGGAGCAATTCCAAACTCCTTCAACCGTTCTCTTCCTTCAGGCGAAATGCGATCCGATGTCCATTGCGGCGTGTAGACAAAATCAACTTTCACGTCCTCGACTTCATCAATAGATATGATCGCGTTTTCAATATCCCTTTCGATGATGTGAAGAGCAGGACAACCAACAAAAGTAGGCAACACGCTGACCGTTACCCGGCTGCCATCCACCTTCACTTCGTGCACCATTCCTAGATCTACTATACTAATGGAGGCAATTTCAGGATCCTTCACATCCTGAAGCTTGAACAGGATCTTCTCTTGAAGAGTCATTGTTGCCATCTTTGTTGTCTCCTTTCCATCTAGATACGATCGTCAACTCACCAGCCGGCAGCCGGATTCGCCCTATACACTTCAGACAATGTGGATAAAGCTCCTTCTAGATCTGAAGTATGTTCTCCCTTTCTCCCATTTCCTCTCTCCATTCGGGGAGCACCCGGGAAGTCCAGCCCGACTTCTTTAAAAACAGCTTCCATCTTATTCATCCACCGTTTCTTTAAAAGCGCTTCGTCTTCGATTAAATTGGCTTTCACGATATCAGCGTAGTACGGGCCAAGGGTCAATACGCCACCGAAGTCTTTCCATACCTTTTGGATGGCATCTGTCATCCGTTTTTTCGCTTCATCCGTGCTTGTAACAAGCTGCTTAAACCATAGCTCCCAATGCATTAGATGATAATATTGTTCCATCAAAATCTTTTTTGCCGCCTCCCGAAGCGGTTCATAGGAACAAATCCGGAGCGACTCAAGGCGGATTTGCTTGGCTACCGCATAAAAGTAATTACGCACAACAGCAAACGCCCAATCGTAATCCGGCTTCTCCAAATACGTTCCAGGACCGTTCACTTCTTCAAGAATAATCGCATTGCGGAACTGTTCTGGCTTTCTTAAATGGGCGATGCTGTCACTGTCGCCTTCCCCCAGCTCCTCAAGCAGGCGGAAATACATCGAAGCATGCCCCATCATGTCCTGGTTAATCGAAGAAAAGGCTACATCTTCTTCAATGTGCGGCGCAAGACCAAGCCATTCCGATCCTCTAAAGCTAAGAATGAAATCATCATCAGCCAGCTGGTATAATAGCTCAACAAGTGCCTGGCGCTCTTCGGGTTTCATCGTTTCTTTGTTCATCAGCTGTCTCCCCTTCCACCCATGATGTGTTTTTCCGTAAATTGTTCCTGATTGTACTCGCGCCACTTTTTCTTTAAATAACCGTATCCTTTTGTTTCCCGGTAATCTTTATCCAACCGTTTCAGCATCTCTTTTTCGCTTTGCGATAGCCCGCGGATATGATCCCGTTTAACTACCCAGATATCGCTGACAGCTTCACGCCTGAAAAAATTTTCTTTCGCCATAATTAATGCCATATCTTCATTGGGTGCCAGCAGGCTAAATTGATGCTGAAATGGAGATTTATCTGTTTTCTTGCTGAACACTTCATAAATGTTGTAAAAGTCATTTTTCTCTTCACTCATAGGGGTCCCCCTCCTCTCCCAAAACTAGATTGCTTTTTTAGCAGCAAGCGCTTCTCTGACCCAGGCGTTATTATCATAAGAACGTTTCCGTAAATCGAGGCGATTCGCTGAACGCGGCCCGTTGCCCGAGACAATTTGCTTAAATTCGTTCCAATCAACATCTTTATAAATCCACAACTGCTGTTCTTCATCAAAGTGAATGGTTTCATCAGGGATCGTTAATCCTAATGCCCAGATTCTTGGCACATATTTTGTAAAAAACTCCTGACGCAATTCCTCGTTTGTTTTCGTACGAATTTTATACATGATGTTTTTATCGGCATGAGAGTTGCCTGTTTCTTTCGCTGATTTCGGACCGAAGAACATAATGAGCGATGGCCACCAGCGGTTAAGCGCATCTTGCAAAAGTTTCCGCTGTTCGGGTGTTCCTTCAGCCAGAGCGAGAATGATGCTTTCCCCGTGCTGGGCGTGGAATACTTCCTCGGCACAAATCCGTTTCAACGCTCTTGCATATGGGCCATATGAAGAATCGAGCATCATGCTTTGTGAAATGATCGCTGCCCCATCAACGAGCCAGGCAATCATTCCCGCATCTCCCCACGTCGGAGCTTCCATATGAAAGACATTATGAAACTTCAACCTTTTCGCAAATAAATCTTGCATAATATCTTCACGGTTTTTCCCTAGCGGCGCCATTAAGTCTTCGGCTACGCGAAGAAGCAATTGGCCGTGTCCCATTTCATCCTGCACTTTTGCCATGATCGCTAACTTCCGGTGAAGCGAAGGGGCTTTTGGCACCCATTCTTTCTCTGGAAGCGCTCCCATAATTTCAGAAATACCATGCATGGCAATTAATCGAATTAACGACATCCGGTAATCCTCCGGCATCCAATCATCCGCTTCGATCTTTTCTCCCCTATTGATTCGATCCATAAAGTGCTGGTGCTTTTCCTCTTCCGTCAACTGATCAAACTGTACACCTGCTTGCACTATACTCCCCTCCAATTGTATGACGTTTTATTACCGTCATTATAAAATAACGTTATATATTTTGGCAATCTATTATATGCTTAACTCTTCAATTAAATGCTTGACCACCCGTACGGCTTTTCCTTCAGAACGCGGAATGGACTTTGGCGGCAGGACAACAACATTTAATGTAACAAGGCAGTTGTTTTTCACTTTATGCTTAACTTTTTCCTTAAGCTCGTGAACAAGTTCATGCTCCATGTCCTGGCAAACGTTTCCGAAAAATTCTTCGGTCACTTCCACATGAAGCTCCACTTTTTCTTTTAGCCCTTTTTGAATGAGGTGAAGCTGATAATGAGGAACAATATCCTTTACTTGCAGTAAACAGTTTTCCACTTGTGATGGGAACACGTTAACGCCCCGGATAATAAGCATGTCGTCAATCCTGCCCTTGATTCTCGACATTCTGACAGAGGTCCGCCCGCAGATGCACGGCTCTTTTTTAATAGAAGCAATATCTCCGGTTCGATAGCGAATGACCGGAAATGCTTCTTTCGTTAAACTTGTGAAAACAAGTTCGCCTTCTACACCGTCGGGAACTGGCTCCAGTGTATCAGGGTTAATCACTTCGACAATGAAATGATCGTCCATTACGTGCAGTCCATCTTGAGCTTCATGGCATTCCATCGCTACTCCTGGCCCCATGACTTCACTAAGCCCGTAAATATCCTGCGCTTTAATGCCCAATTTCTCTTCTAACGTCGCCCGCATTTCCTCCGACCACGATTCAGCTCCGAAAATTCCGTATTGAAGAGATGTTTCCCTCGGATTCTTGCCCATTTCCTCCATCTTTTCAGCAAGGGTTAAAATATAAGAAGGCGTTCCGCAAATGACTTGCGGCTTAAAATCTTCAATCAAGAGAATTTGCCGTTCCGTGTTTCCCCCAGAGACAGGAACGGTCGCCATCCCTAGCTTTTCTGAACCGTAATGAAGGCCGAGTCCACCTGTAAAAAGGCCATACCCGTACGCATTATGCAACACATTCCCTGGCTCACCTCCAGCGATCGCAATCGAGCGGGCGACCATTTCAGCCCAATTGTCAATGTCTTTTGCCGTATAACCAACGACGGTCGGTTTTCCGCTTGTCCCCGAAGACGCATGAATGCGAACGATTTCTTTTTTGCTTGCGGCAAACAGGCCAAACGGATAATGATCGCGTAGATCTTGTTTCTTTGTAAACGGGAGCCTTTCAAGATCTTTAAGAGAAGTTATGTCTTCAGGTTTAATTCCCGATTCATCGAATTTTTGGCGATAAAAAGGAACTCGCTCGTAAACATTTCGGACCGTTTGTTTCAGTCGCTCAAGCTGCAATTCTTCCTTCTTATCCGCATCCATACATTCCATTTCCGGATTAAAAATCACTTTCTTCACCTCTCACCCAAAATGTAAGCCCTTACAATTCGTTTTAAACAATATAACGTTTTTAATCCGTTTACACACTATTTTGTAATACTTCTAGTTCAAGTGTATCGTTTATCTATTTTTCTGTCAATTGTTGAAGTTCATAAAAAAATGAAAAAGGGTCTCTTCTTTTTTGAAGTGATCCCTTTTCATTTATTTTTTCAGGATAGTTTTCGGATCAATTTTTGTATCTTCTTACACATTTTCATTAATTCCCCCTTATCAAAATCGACTTTAGGCCGGGGGAATGGAGCTTCTTGAAGCAGCTGAACTTTCCTTTTTTCCTTCATTCATTATGCCCCTTAATCGGTAATTAGTTATTTTTAGTATATGCTGTTTCACCACAATGCACACAAAAAAAAGACATGGGTCACCATGTCTTTAGAAGATGTTCAAAAAGTCCGGGAAACATTGCCTGCGAATTTCCGCGTCAGCTTGCTCCTTCGTTCCTCACGTATTAAAGAATATATGCACCTGTGTCTACTAGCATTGCTCCGAAGTTTGCTTCCTCGGTGCAACTCGCAGTGAATCTGGTTGCATTGCTCGTCGCTCCGGTACTCGGAGTCTACGCTTCCTTGAACTTCTTGGCCCTGTTTGTCCTCCTTTTTGAACACGAATTTAAATAAAATTCTTTAGCTTTTGCAGGGCATTTTTATTTTTTTCAATAATATGTTTCGTTGCTAAGTCTATTGGAATTTTTACGCGATTCGGATTCTCGCTTAACAGGGATACCTTTTTCTTCCGGTCATCAGGGATCTTCTGCGCATTTACACTCATCCTTGATCACATCCTTATGCTTCTATTTTAACATGCTTTATGCCAGCTGTGAATGGTTGCCATATTAATCAAATTGACAAAGTCTACATCTTGAATCGATTTCTGCTGTGCTTTAGCGATAATAATGACCGGATATACGATTTTTATCAGCATAATGGCAATTTGGTCATCTAATTGAATAATTCCGGTCTCTTCTAAACTTTCGAGATGAGCGTTCTCCAAATGGAAGCCAAGTATTCTTGTGCTTTGAACTACCTCTACTTTATTTTGGTAGTTGATCACATACACTTCCTGAAAGCACTGATTGGAATAGACTTGCAAAAAGGATTGCAAATCATCGATGTAGTCATCTTCCGTCTTCCATGCAATGCTCTTTAAATCGTCTGTATTGATCCTTCCTAAAATATCGGAAAATAAATCGATCTTAGCGTTCGTTGAAGTTACTTTTTCCTCAAGTTCCTTACTTGTCTTCACAACCTCATCTAAAATCAATTCCGCACCCCAAATTTTAGAAATGGATGGTGTTAGAAAAATGGCGATATCAACAAAAATAAACATGGAAACAATGATCAACATGTCTCGCCACGATTTCAAATCCAGGCCGTTGACCATAAAATAACAAATGAATGCAATGATTAAAAACAAATACCAGATCCTTCGAAATAATTGTTTCTTTTTCAGGAATACCTCTTCTTTACGTCCGTAGAAAATGACCATTCCGATAATAAACAAAAGTATAATAGATAATCCTAAATGAAAAAAACCATTCATAATAATCTCCTAAAGAAAGATGAGAATAGTAATTGTATATTTCTATAACTATCCTTCCATTTCCTTTATAAAAGTGTTTGGACTTACTTTTTAATAAAGCAAGTCCAACAGTTCCTGACGTGACACATTGCCAAAATAAAATTTTAAATCAATGTCGCTTAATGCTTGTTCCAATTCAGTCCGGTCATAGCGCGTACCGACGAGACGCTCTTCAATATCACTTACATCACCGACGCCAAAAAAGTCTCCATAAATCTTACATTCTTGTATAATTCCTTTTTCAATTTGCAAACGAATATCGATTGAACCTGCGGCAAAACGATTGGATAGTTCGACATTGAACTTTGGTGACTTCCCGTAATTCCACTCCCAATTGCGGTACCTGTTTTCCGAAATTTCGTTAATTTTTCCCCAATCGTCATCCGTTAATACATATTGTGGAATTTCAACAAAACCTTCGAAAAGATATTGTAAAAGGGTTTGCTTGAATTCTTCCATCGATATGTCCTTTGGCAGGTGTTCGCGAATATTGGTGACACGGCTTCTAATGGATTTAATTCCTTTTGACTGGATCTTGTCCATTTTGACATTTAGCGCTGATACAACATGGTCGATTTCCGAGTCAAACATGAGGGTTCCGTGGCTGAACATTCGTCCTTTTGTTGAAAACTGGGCATTTCCCGAGATTTTCTTTCCGTCCACTAAAATATCATTCCTGCCGCTCAGTTCCGCGTTGACCCCAAGCTTTTTCAATGCTTTTACTACAGGATCGGTAAATTTTTTAAAATCATGAAACGAATTCCCGTCATCCTTTGTAATAAAGCTAAAATTTAAATTGCCTTTGTCATGATATACGGCCCCGCCTCCCGATAAACGGCGGACAACATGGATATTGTTTTCTTTTACATATTCGGCATTAATCTCTTCAACGGTATTTTGATTTTTGCCAATAATAATGGAAGGTTCATTAATGTAAAACAACAAATACGTTTGATTGATGTCCAGATGTTTAAGAGCGTATTCTTCGATGGCAAGGTTTGTTCGCGGGTCGGTAATGTTTTGATTATCAATAAAAAGCATGCCTTTTTCTCCTTTAACCGTTAGTTTAGCTCTCCCATGTCCAGCCGGTGCGAGCAAGCTCTATAATTCCGTTATACAATTCTTTTGCTTCTCTCGCAAGCTGTTCGCACTCGCCAAAATGCGGAAGATGGGTTAAAAGCAGCTGTTGCACATCCGCTCCATTGGCTATTTTTGCGGCATCATGAGAATTCATATGCCCCTGTGCGCTTCCATCCTGATGTTTATACAAATTACATTCACAAATGAGCAAGTCCGCATTCTTACTAAATGGGATGAATACTTCTTGAAAGGAGGAATCCGCTGTATACACAACCATTTTTTCACCATCAGTCACCCGCATGGCGTAACAAACGGCCGGATGCTTCGTTTCTAAAAATGAAATCGTGAATGGGCCGATTTCAAGCGGCATGAGAGGGTTATACTCCATTCCCGTCGTCAGATTTTTATATGTTAAGGACGCAAATCCTTTTTCATCCTGCCGATGCCCATAAATCGGAAGCGGCGGCAAGCCTTTTTGCAAGTATGATTGAATGAGTCTTCCGTACTGGAGCACTCCAATATCAGCGACATGATCATGATGGTAATGAGAAAGGATGACGGCATTCAATTCTTCCACCTTAATGAAATGCTGCAATTGTGCCAGCACGCCGCTTCCACAATCGATCAGCAAGTTAAATCCTTCTTTTTGCAGAAGATAACCGGAAGTCGCGCTACCTGCTGCCGGATAGCCTCCCCAAAAGCCAAGAACCGTAAGCTTCATTTCATTCACTCCCATTGACTAGTATAAGACCCATTCTCTATTCTTGACGGCCATTCCACGATTTAGCCAGGTTAAGTTGTCGCTTTCTATTTAGAGGAAGGGTATAATTAATAGAATAACCATCCACTTCAATAAAGAAGGGAGTTTTCCATAACGTATGATTGAAGTTCGCAATTTAAAAAAGTCATTCGGCGATCTTGAAGTGTTAAAAGACATCAATGCCGTCATTAAAGAACAGGAAGTAGTTTGTGTGATCGGCCCGTCAGGCTCAGGGAAAAGCACATTCCTCCGCTGTTTAAATAAATTGGAAGACATTACAGGCGGGAAAGTTGTCGTCAACGGCTTCGACCTTACCGATTCGAAAGTGAATATTAATAAAGTGCGGGAAGATGTCGGGATGGTCTTCCAGCAGTTTAACTTGTTTCCTCATAAAACAGTGTTGGAAAATGTCACTCTTGCCCCGATCAAAGTAAAAAAAATGGACAAAGTTGCTGCAAAAGAAAAAGGGCTTAATCTTCTTGCGAAAGTTGGGCTTCGCGATAAAGCCGACAGCTACCCCGGACAGCTTTCCGGCGGACAAAAGCAGCGTGTCGCCATCGCCCGGGCACTGGCAATGGACCCGAAAATTTTATTGTTCGATGAGCCCACTTCCGCCCTTGATCCGGAAATGGTCGGAGAAGTGCTTGAAGTCATGAAGCAATTGGCGAAGGAAGGAATGACGATGGTCGTCGTCACACACGAAATGGGATTCGCCAGAGAAGTTGGAGACCGTGTTTTCTTTATGGATGGCGGCTATATTGTAGAAGAAAACAAGCCTTCTGAACTTTTTGGCAATCCACAGCACGAACGTACGAAATTATTCCTCAGTAAAGTTCTATAAGAACCAGGTTGGATGGTTTAGAATCGGCGAACAGCCGATTCCGGTATCCATATCATTTAAGAATCATTAGAAAAGGCACTCCCTTTACAAAGAGAGTGCCTTTACTTACATGCTTTCAGCGATGTTTTCTTGTTTATCTATGCGATATTTCTTCATCTTAACTACATAGAAGATATAAGTCAATAACAATGCTGGAACCATAAAGGCCAATAAAGAAATAACATTTTGCCACATGAGACTATAATCCCCTGCTGAAATGACCGCCCTGAATCCCGCAATCGAGTAGCTCATCGGCAAGAAGCTATGCAGTTTTTGCAAGACGGATGGCACTAGTTCAAGCGGATACGTTCCTGCACTTGAGGTTAATTGCAAAATCAATAGGACGATACCGATAAATCTTCCTGGATTCCCCATCGTTGTGACAAGAAATTGGATGATCGCCATAAAGGTTAAGCTCGTAATAATGGTAAATAGAATAAATCTCGGAACACTTTCAACATGAAGTCCTAATCCATACATTAGTATGCAATCCGCAATCAATGACTGAATGATGCCGGCGATCGCCATAAATCCATACTTGCTTATAAACCAGCCGAATGCATTTTTTGGCTCTCTTGCAGGTTCTGTCATTGGGAAAATAATCGTCAAAGTTAATGCTCCGACAAATAAACCGATTGATATAAAATACGGGGCAAATCCGGTTCCGTATTTCATGTCTTTGTTTGTGCTCATATCTTTCGTCTTCACAGGATCGGAAAACATTTTCTGTTCATCTTTATTATCTTTTGCTTTGTTTGTTTCCGCCGAGGCTTTTCCTAACTTCTCTTTAAGGTTATGATTTCCGTCTTTTAGCTCATCGAGGCCGGAATTAAGGTCAATCGTTCCTTTTTCTAATTTAGCCGCCCCACTCGCTAAATCGCCGGAACCTGCATTGGCCGCTGAAATGCCTTTTGATAATTGTTTGCTTCCATCGAGAAGCTGGCTTTGTCCGTTGTTAAGCTTCGACACGTTGTTGACAAGGTCAGACCAGCTCTTTCCGATTTGTCCGGTTCCATTTGCTAGTTGTCCGATACCTCCAGCTAATTGGTTTGCTCCATTGCTGGCTTCACTTAACTTCCCGTGAAACTTTTTCATGTTCTTCAGCTCTTCTTGTTGGCCATCGTTTAATTTTTTCGCACCGTCTAGCAATGCTTTCTGGCCACCGGCTACCTGGTTAAGCCCTTTATTAAATTGAACTTCACCGTTATGAAGCATTGTCGCGCCTCTTGCCAGATCATTAACCCCTTTGTTTAATTCTTTGAACTTTTGCAGATCACTACCTACCCCTCCAATTTTCCCATTTAACAACTTCAATTTTTCTTTCAATTCCGGGGGAGTATTCGGGTCATTCGCAAAGTCCCCCAATACTTTTTGCAGTTCCTCTACGCCTTTAGATGCTTCATCGACTTTTGGCGAAAATTCATTGAGCTGTCTTGCAATCTCGTTAGCGCCTTTATCTAACTTTGCCGATCCTTCTACTAATTCAGGGCTTTTCGATTGCAATGTATAAATGCCATTTGCTGATTTTTGGATGCCGGCGTATAGTCCATCGTTGCCGTCTTTTAGCTTCTGCTGGCCGTCTACCAGTTGTTTGTCGGCGTCCGTTAATTGTCCAAGTCCTCCTGCGAGGTTTTTCGCTCCTTGCTCCAGTTCAGTTGCACCGCCTGACAACTTGTTAATTTCCGGCGTCTTTGCTTTTAAGCCATTATATAAGCTTTGCGTTCCATTGTAAGATTGTTCAAGGCCGTTCGTCAGGTCGGAAGATCCTTTCTCTGCTTTTGTAAGTCCCTTGTGTAAATTGGAGGCACCATCTGCAAGTTTCCCTGCGCCGTTTTTCAAGTCATTTGCTCCATTTGCCGCTTTATCCGCTCCATCGGCAAGTTTTGTTGCTCCGTTTTTCGCTTTCTTTAAGTTGTCTCCGAATGTATCCATTAATACGGCATAATATTTTTCAGTAATCGTATGAGAAAGGCTTTCACGTATTTTTCCGATTCCTTTTTCGCTGATTTGCGTTGATAAATAGTTATAGCTGGAATTGGTTCGATAGTTTATCTCAAGCTTTTTCGGATGTTCGTCTAAAACTGTCGTCGCTTTTTTCGAAAAGTCATCTGGTAAAACAATTTCCGCATAATATTTATTATTCTCTATTCCTTTATCTGCTTCTTTTTTACTCGTAAACACCCAATCAAATTTAGGATCCTTTTTTAATTCCTTTACAAGGTCTTTCCCGATATGAAGGTTTTTCCCTTTAAACTCTGTTCCGTGATCTTCATTAACGACCGCGATTTTTAAATGGTCAACTTGTTTATATGGATCCCAGAATGCCCATAAATAAACGCCACTGTAGAGAATCGGAATAAATAAAATAGCACTAATTGAGATCAAAAGCTTTTTATTCCGAACAACCTCTTTTAACTGATGAAGTAACATGACTCCAATCACCTTCCTTTTTTTCCTTCTAACAAATGACCAGATTAGTCATTTGGTCAACCTATCATGAAAAAATAGACCTTTCTTCCCCGGAAAAGATCTATATGACTGAATCAGTTTTTTGGTCATTCTAGAACATACCATGTTCTTATGAATACTTCAAGCATTTAATGATTGCGCAATCCGTTAATTAATACATTTTCCAGCACGTGGGCAATTTCTTCCTTCGAAAGCGGTTGATGTTCCCTCTCCCAATCAAATACAAGAGAGACATACATCCTGATCATTAAAAAGGCTGTAATTTCGGTATTGCACGGTTTTATTTCGCCTTTTTCAATGGCCTTTTCCAATTCTTTTTTTACAAATTTAAGCACCGCTGATTCCAGCATTTGCGATGCTTCCCGAACAGCCGGGGTGTTCATTTCTTTTACTTCTTGCGTAATTTTAATGGCGAGCTGGTGGTTCTTACGGAAATCAAGAATTCCGTACAAAGCGGAATGGAGATTTTCGTGGAACGGCCGATCCTCATGAATAGCGGCTACAGCCACTTCACGAATTTGTTTAATCAAATCTTTGACAATTTCTTTAAACAATTCTTCCTTTGTTTCAAAAAAAGTATAGATCGTTCCTTTTCCAACGTTGGCAATTTTGGCGACCTGTTCCATTGTCGTTGCTTTATAGCCAAATAAAGTGAACGATTTTGAAGCTGCTTCAATAATGTTTTGCCTTCGATCAATCATTGTCGCTGTTCCTTTCAATGACCGAATTTTGAATTTGGTCATTTTTAAACATACCACTTTACCCTTTCAGTTTCAATATGATAATAAAAAAAGTCAGGTATTTTCCTGACTTTCGCTTATTATTATGCAGCAACTGTATTCATTTTATGATTATTGCGAATCGCAAAAATAAAAATAGGCGCTAAACCCCCGCACGTTAATACAGTAAATACAGTCATGAGAACGGCTTTATCCGAATACTTGTCGTACGTCCAATGATATACGAAAAACATGAAAATTCCAATTGCAAAACCAATGATCGCCCCTAGAATTGGTATAAAACTAAGCACGAAAGCTCCAATGCTGACGCCAAGCAAAATAAATCCGCCATTCGGCCCGAGTTTATGGGAAACAATTTTTCCCAAAATATACATTTGGGCAATTGGTACCCATGCTAACCATTCGTTTTCAATTCCTTCCCTTTTGGCCATTCTCATAAGGCCAATTCCCAAAAAGATGTACATAATGATTCCGATGACCAGAAAAATCAGGAAGAAAGAAGCTAATAATGCAAATAAAGTGAAATCATCCCCCGTAGTTGAATACGAATCATACATAGTTACCCCTCCTTTTTCATCTATTTATGTAATGATTTACCCATTTAGAACAACAAGTAAACCATTCTGAATAATTTTACTACCCATTTTCAGCTTTTTACAACATAATATTGCATTTTTTTATCACAACATGAATCAAGCGATACATCCCATTGGATATATCGCTTAAATTCCAAGAATTTGCCCGACAGCTTTTTCTGCCGAGACGATGCAATCCGGAAGGCCGATCCCGTCGTAAGAGGCTCCGGCGAGATAAACGCCCGGTAAATGCTGCTCTAATTTTTCCATTAATTTTTTTAGTTTCTGTTGATGATTTACTTCGTATTGCGGCATCGCTTTTTTCCACCGTGAGACATAGTAAAAATCAGGTGTAGCGGTAATTCCCATGATTTTTTGCAAATCCCGACTAACGGCTTCCATTATTTCTTCATCTGATCGAAAGACGATTTCCTGATCCGATGCCCTCCCGACATAACAGCGGAGCAACACTTTTCCTTTTGGCGTCGTATGCGGCCATTTTCGGTGTGTCCAAGTACAAGCGGTAATCGTATAATCTTCTCTTCTCGAGATGACAAAACCTGTTCCATTTATGTCATTTTTTAATGCTGACTGATCAAAAGCCATGGCAACCGTTGCAACCGATGTCGGTGGGGTCACATGAAAATCTTTGATATCGAGATCTTCAGGCAGCAGTTTGCGCGTTACCATGTACGGCGTGGTAAATAATACAACATCTCCGATTTTCTTTGTTCCGTCTTTCAATTCGACTTGATACCGGCCACCGGGTTCGCGGGAAAACGAAGTAACTTTATTCCCTTTCAAAATGCGTTCATTGCCAATTGCTTCTTCAAGCTTGTCAATCAATGACTCAAGCCCGGTTGTTAATGTGTAAAATTGGCCAGGTTTTCTGCTTGCTCCCGGTTGCTTCGGATTTGTCGGCAACGTTCTCTTCATTCCGAGAATAAGACTTTTTGAACGTTTCTCTACTTCATGGAACTGCGGAAAGGTTGACTGTAAGCTGAGCCTGTCAATGTCCCCGGCGTAAATCCCTGAGAGAAGCGGCTCAATTAAGTTTTCCAGCACCTCGCCGCCAAGGCGCCTTCGAAAAAAGTGACCAATTGAGATGTCATTTTCCACATCTTCCCTTTTAGGCAAAACAAAATCAAGCGATGCTCGCATCTTGCCCTTTAAGGAAAAAAGCCCTGTCGTAATAAAAGGAGTAAGCTTTGTCGGTATCCCCATCACCGCGCCTTCAGGAATCGGGTTTAATTTGTTTCGTGCAAGGACATAGGATTGTCCAGTATTGTTCGATACCAGTTTATCTTTAAGGCCAACGCTTTCAATAAGCCGTGTCATTTCCGTCTTGCGTTTTAAATAGGAGTCTGGCCCCCGCTCAATCACGAAGCCGTCGCGGCAAATGGTCTCGATCTTCCCGCCAAGTCGCTCGCTTCCTTCAATTAGCGTAAATGATAACGGCAACCCGTTTTCCTCTATCTCTTTTTTTAAATAATAGGCGGCAGCCAGCCCCGTAATTCCTCCGCCAATTATTAAAACTTCCTTCTTCCTTGCCATACCACTCACATTCTTTCTATGTTCCTTTTCTAGCTCTGATTACTTTAACGCTTTGCTTACAACCTCTGCAAGGCAATCAATAAATTCATCCTGGGCATTTGGCATCGGCGGTCGGTAGTAGTTCGCTCCAAGTTCATCCGTGACAACCTTACATTCATAATCATTGTCATATAACACTTCTAAATGTTCCGCCACAAAGCCGACTGGACAATAAATGTAGGATGTATAGCCGTGCTCTTTATGCAAGTCTCGCGTTAAATCTTGTACGTCTGGACCGATCCATGGCTCCGGCGTGTTCCCCGCGCTTTGCCAGCCGATGGCATAATGTTTAATATTGGCTTTTTCCGCAATGAGTCTTGCCGTTTCTTGCAACTGCTCCGGGTAAGGATCGCCCATTTGTAAAATACGTTCTGGAAGACTATGTGCCGAGAAAATAACGACCGTTTTCTCCTCTTCACTTGACGGAATCGTTTTCATCAAGTGAGTGATTTGTTTTACCCAATAGTCGATAAACTTCTGCTCTTCATACCAGCTGTCAATCGTTGTAATTTTCGGGCCGCCGATTGATCCCGACTCTTCCACCGCTCTTGAATTATATGATTTTACACTGAATGTTGAATAATGCGGCGCCAGGACAAGGCTAATTGCTTCACGAATTCCATCTTTTTTCATTTGCTGTACCGCATCTTCAATAAATGGGTCAATGTGCTTTAAACCTAAATAGCTTTTAAACTCGATATCTTCATACATTTCATTTAGTTTTTGTTCGAGTTTGTGAGCTTGTGCTTCTGTCGTTTTTGCCAGTGGTGAAATCCCGCCGATTTTTTCATAACGCTCTGTTAAATCTTTCAACTGCTCTTCTGACGGTTTCCTCCCGTGGCGAATGTGGGTATAATATTTTTCCACCTCATCAAGGCTTCTTGGCGTTCCATAAGCCATGACGAGCAGTCCGATTGTTCGCTTTGCCATCATCTTTCACCCCATCCGTTTAGCAGAATAATCATGAATGAAGGCCGTCAGCCGCTGCAATGTTTCGACTTGGACTTCCGGGAAAATTCCTTTTCCTACATTAAAAATAAAGCCCGGCTCTTCCATTCCTTCATCTAGTATTTCCTTCGCCCGCTGTTCAATAACATTCCATGGGGCTAGAAGAATAGCAGGGTCAAGATTGCCTTGCAGCGCCTTTGTAACGCCCATGTTCCGCGCTTCTTTCGGAGAAATTCTCCAATCGAGGCCAATCACATCAAGCGGCAAATCGTTCCATTCCATAATAAGATGTCTCGCGCCCGTTCCATATAAAATTAATGGAATGCCTGTTTTGCGCAATTCTGAGAAAATCCGATGCATGACCGGTTTAATATACTTCCGATAATCTGCCTGGTTCAATGCGCCAACCCACGAATCAAAAATTTGAAACGCCTGCGCGCCGGATGCAATTTGTGCTTTCGCATAAGAAATCGTCATATCTCCTAATTTGTCCATTAAAAGAAACCATGCATCAGGATCTGCATACATGAATGCTTTCGTAAAATTATAGTCTCTCGATGGTCCGCCTTCGATCATATAGCTTGCGAGTGTAAATGGCGCCCCTGCAAATGTAATAAGCGGCACGTCTAATTGCTCACGAAGCAGCTTAATCGTCTCGAGCACATACGGAACGTCCTTTTCTGGCTGAATAACTCCTAATTTTTCAACATCTTCTTTTGTCCGGATCGGTTTCTCAATGACCGGGCCTTTTCCCGCTTTAATTTCAACATCTACACCGATTCCGTGGACAGGGGACATGATGTCTTTATATAAAATCGCTGCATCGACTCCATGTTGATCAACAGGTAGTTTTGTCACTTGCGCGCAAAGTTCAGGACGATGCGTAATGTCAAAGAGTGAATATTTTTCTTTCAATTTGCGGTATTCAGGCTGCGAACGCCCCGCTTGTCTCATGTACCAGACCGGGACAAAACTATTTTTCTCTTTCCGACACGCTTTCAAAAACTCGTCATTATATCCCAAATGAAACACAACCTTCCTTGCTTACTGAGGTGAGAATGGGAGGTGGGAGTGAGAACAAAAACCTCTATTTTAACCTCGATTTATCGAACACTTATTTCCATAATGTATTGTAAAAGAATTCATATTAAAAGTATAGCCAATTGACTTAAATGTCATGAAATTGACGAGTTTAATGTGACCTGCCTAACACATCTTCTTGATTTGCATAAAAAAAATAGTGGATAAAGGCCCAGCCTATCCACTGTTTTTAATCCGCGCTCTTCATGAGCGTCTCGTATTGATTATTTTGCTCCTCTAAAAAAACTCTGGCTTCTTCACTATCTTTATAAAAGTCATTCCAGTCATTGTTTTTTAAAATCGCTTTCCATTCTTTTGTGTTTACCATTATTCTGATTTTTTGATTCCAATACGCAATTTCTTTTTCCGACATATTCGGTGGCCCCATGACGCCACGCCAGTGAGGGAATACGATATTTACCCCCTGTTCTTTCCAGGTGGGAACGTTTTTTAACCCTTTTAGCCGTTTGCTCGATGTCACGGCTAAAATATTGATTTTTCCGTCATGATATGGCCTTGAAGCTTCTGAAACAGCCATTGTCGCGACATCAATTTTTTTCGTTAATAATGCATGGGTAACGTCTCCAACACTTTCATAAATGCGAAAATTAAGTTTTGCAGGATCCACATGATACACCTTTGCTGCCTGGACGAAAGCTAATTGATCGTCATTACCTAAACCGGGAGCAACTCCGATTTTTATCGAATTAGGCCGTTTTTTTAGTTTTTTCATTAATTCTTCCGCATTCTTTAAATTGGAGTTTTTAGCTACGGCTACAGTTTGCCATTCTGTAGCCAAAATCGCGATTGGCGTAAAATCCGAAAATGTAAGCTTGCTTTGGCCTAACAAATGATTGGTAATTAGCAGACTTGAATTTATGCCAAGAGCACGCCCATCATGTTTTTTTAAATATTTCCACCCGACTTCTCCTCCGCCTCCGAGCTTATTAACAACCTTGATTGGCTGAGTGATGATTCCGTTGCCGTTTAACACTTTTTGCATAGCCCTCGCGGTTTTGTCCCAGCCTCCTCCTTCAGGAGCAGGTGCGACGATTTCGATCGGGTTTTGAGTGGAGATGGGATGATCCTTTTCAGCGTTTTGAAAAAGGCATCCAGATAGGAAAAAACACGGGATGAATACTGTAAGCTGAAACATGTTTTTCATAAACTATGCACCTCAATCGTCCAGCGAAAAAAATCATCCCAACTTAAGCCGAGATGATTTTTTCAATACTATTTCCTATTATACAGAAATTACTCCGGTTAAGAGGGCTACAATAATCATGACCAGCGATAATCCAAGCGCCCATTTAAAAACCATTTTTTGTTGGTCGCCAAATTCAACCCCGGCCATTCCTACTAATAAATAGGCTGCTGCCATTAACGGGCTCATAACATGTAACGGCATCCCCAATACGGACGCGCGGGCGATTTCAACCGGACTGACTCCATATGCCGCTGCTGTTTTGGCAATAATCGGAAGGACCCCGAAATAATAAGGATCATTTGCCATAAAATACGTAAACGGTAAGCTCGTAATCGCGGTAATGAGCGCAAAATGCGATCCTAACGAATGCGGAATAATCGAAATTAATGAAGACGCCATTTGGTCGACCATTTTCGTGCCCGTTAATATACCCGTAAAGATTCCTGAAGCGAAAACGAGCGATACAACCGCCAGCACATTGCCCGCATGAGAAGAAATTCGTTCTTTTTGTTCTTCTAATTTAGGATAATTGACCATGATCGCGATGGCAAAACCGATCATGAAAAGAACTGGAATTGGCAATATCTCCATAATAAGAGCAACTAGTAGCACAACGGTTAATAGAAGGTTAAACCATAATAGCTTTGGCCGCTGAATGCCCGTTTCGACGGCTGCTGCTTGTTCGCGAACGGCCAGACGATCGAGAGAACTTGTTTCAATTTGGACGATGCCCAAACGTTTACGTTCTTTTTTCCCAAGAACATAAGCCGTAAACAAAATCCAAAGCGCGCCGGCAGCCATAACAGGAATAAGCGGAACAAACACATCCGCTGTTTCCAGATGCAATGCGCTAACCGCGCGTGCCATTGGCCCGCCCCACGGCGTCATATCCATAATCCCTAAAGCCAGCATGGCAACACATGTTAAAACAATCGGCCGCATGCCAAGCCGTTTATAAAGTGGAAGCATGGCAGAGACGGTAATCATGTATGTCGTCGTACCATCTCCATCTAGCGCTACGAGCATAGCAAGTATCGCCGTTCCGATGACAATCTTTAACGGGTCGCCTTTTACAAGCTTCAAAATCCATCCGATGAGCGGATCGAATAATCCGGTATCGATCATAATGCCGAAATACAAAATCGCAAACATAAGCATGACGCCAGTCGGTGCAACACTTTTAATCCCTTCGAGCATCATTGGGCCAATCTTTAGCCCAAACCCGCCAATTAAAGCAAAGATGACGGGGATAACGACTAAAGCAATTAAAGCTGACATTCGCTTTGTCATAATGAAAAACATAAAGACGGCTATCATTAAAAAACCTAATAATGTAAGCATGATTATCGCTCCCTACCATTGATGTTGCATTTAAATGCTGAAACTTCTGTTCTGAAGGACTAGTTCGAATATTTAATCAAAATTATATAGAATCATGTTTTTGTTGTAACCGTTTTCAAAATAAGCTTTATTTAGTGTTTTAACGTAATTTTGTTCATTTTGTTCACGAAAAAAAGCCATCTCGATACTTTAGCGAGATGGCTTTAAAGAATATTGTCGTTCGGGGCGCCCAACGATACCATATTCGATTTTCGCCCTGGCTTCATCAATCGAAACTAAATATTCTAAATATCTTCTGGCCGTAGTCCGTGAAGCCCCCATTTGTTCCCCCATTTCTTCTGCGCTAATGCCATTTCCTCGTTTCTTCATAATTTCGATTACTTTTTGAAGCGTTAACGAATCAATTCCTTTTGGCAAATCTTTATGGTCGGAAGGGGCAAATTTAATCGTTCCGAAATATTGGTCAAGTAACGTCTGGTTGATTGGCGTTTCGTCTTCCAATAATGCTTTTTTTCTTTTGTAATGTTGGATGGTTTCGGTAAACTTATCCATCGTTATCGGTTTAATTAAATAATTTGAAATCCCATATTGGATCGCTTTTTTTAAAAGCGTTTTCTCAGTTGCCGCGGTAATCATAATAATATCGACGTTCGGGAACCGCTCTCTAATTTCCGGCAATATATTCGTTCCAAGTTCATCTGGCATATAAATATCCAGGAGCAGCAAATCTACTTGATGAGCATCGAGCAGTTGTATCGTTTCGCTTGCATTCAACGCCTTTCCAACGACTTCAACATCTTTTATTTTTAGAAGATACTGTTCATGAATTTGCGCGACACGAAAATCATCTTCAGCAATCGCCACTCGTAACATACTTTTCCCCCCTAATGTTGTTCGCCTATCTTTTTCGGTATAAAAACGGTAAAAATGGCGCCATGATCCTTTTGATTGCTCACTTCAATTGTGCCTTCCAGCTCATCAATCGCTTCTTTCACATTTGACAATCCATAACCGCGGTTAGGGCCTTTCATTGAAAATCCTTTTTTAAAAATCGTTTCGATTTGTTCGTCTGATATTCCAGGTCCATTGTCAACCACTTCGATGACAATGTCATTTCCGACATCTGTTATAAAAAATAATACTTCTTTTTTTCCCTGCTTGGCCACCGCTTCAAAGGCGTTATCAATGAGGTTGCCTATGATTGTAACAAGCTGTGAGACACCGATATGCGGAGGCAGCGGTTCGATGGAACTATTAGGGTCGAGCGTAAAATTGATTTTCTTCTCAGAAGCTTTCCCCAATTTCCCTAAAAGAATCGCCTGTACTTTCGCATCATGAATTTGTTCAAATAGGATGCGATTTTGATTTTGGTGAATAGTAGATTCCGTTTTGATCATTTCAATCGCCTCGTCATAATGGCCTAATTCAAGAAGGCCCAGGAGAACGTAAAGTTTATTTGTAAACTCATGGGTTTGTGCACGCAAATCTTCTGAGTACTTCCTTACTTCGGACAAGGTATCAATCATTTTTTTCAATTCTGTTTTATCCCTGAAGCTTGCGACTACACCGACAATCCGGCCATTTTCGATAATGGGCATACTGTTAACGATCACGATTTTATCCTTCAGCTCCATCTCTATATTTTTTTCAATTACCCCAGTTTCTAACACTTTCTTCATCGTAGACTGCGGGAAAACAGTTTCAATCGGCTGGTTGATGGCATCTTTCTCTAATCCGAGCATTTCTTTTGCTGAAGTGTTCATCATCGTAATCAAGCCTTTTTGATCAATCGAAATGATTCCTTCTCTGATGGATAACAAAATGGCGCTTCTCTCTCGAAACAATGCTGCAATTTCGTACGGTTCGAGTCCCAGCGTATCTTTTCGAATGCTTTTGGCTAAATAAACTCCCCCAATTATGCCTAAACCTAAAACAAACGAGGAAAAAAGAATAATTTTTGTAATTTTATTTGCGATATTGTTGTGAAGATCTTTCTTTAAAAATTCAACAGTAACAACACCCATTACTTTTTTATAATTACCAAAGTCTACGATGATCGGGGCTTTTCCTCTAATGGCCGGGCCCATTTCCCCGGTTGATTCTGTTACATAATTTCCTCCAAAAACTAGCGCCTTGAAGTCATCTTTGTGTTGAATTGTTTTTCCGATTTGGTCGGAATCAGGGTAGGAGTAGCAAATTCCGTCACGATTTGTCACAATTACGGATGCCGCTCCGGCCTGTTCGCGAATTTGTTCGGCGATCGTCTGGATTTCTGTGGAAGAAGGGTTCGATTGAAGTTCTTCTTTAACAGCAGGCATGAGCGATACCGTTTTTGCCGTTTGCAGCGCAAGTTTTTTCGTTTCATCTTTCGTCTCGGTCGACTCAAAGTAGGCAAATATTCCGGTTAGAAGAATAATAACAAATAAGAGCAATGTGATGATTAAGCCTAATATTTTTGTTTGTAAGGAAACGTTCAGGAATTTATTCATTTGTTAAAGCTCCCCGTAATGACTTTAAAGAGTACAAGCTCAAGGGAAAACCCTTGAGCTTAATTTACCGAAATATATCGACCGCCGCAATGTTTGAAGGTTTGCCCCTTTCTTTAGTAAGCGGATTGTAAGGAACAACATAAAATTCAGGAAGGGAAAAAAGAAATCTGCTCGATGTTGTATACTCACCCTTTCCTCTCACTGTCGCGATGAATTCACTCGCTCCATTCTGAACGGCATAGATTTTATATTTGAGCCTTTTATCTTTTGAAGGTGTCCAGGTGAGTTTCACCGTCGGCATTCCAAGCGGACCAAAGCCTACATGACCCTCTACATTTTTGACATCAATCATTTTAATCGGGGGCTCGAGATCTTTTATCCCTTTTGGTTTATGGAAGGTTAAATGGTTTTCGGACGGAATCTGGTTAATAATCGCCTTAAACAATTCTGTTGGATAACGGCTGCCACTATTTAAATAGCTTTCTTTCGTTGTCCGGTCATAGCCAATCCAGACGGCACCAACGATGTCTGGAGTATATCCGACAAACCAGGCATCCCGGTTCCCGTCCTCTTGACCGTCGATATTTGTCGTTCCTGTTTTCCCTGCCAATGCGGTATGAATCTTCCCATATTTCCCCGTCCCTTTTTCCACAGCCGCTTCCAGCATACGTGTCATATTCCACGCGGTCTGCTTGCTGAACACTTTCTTTTCTATTGGCTCAGCCTGTCCGATCAGCTGTCCGTCATGATCGTAAATCTTTGAAATGACATAGGGTTCTACGATCTTTCCTTTTTGCGAGAATGCCCGGTAAGCCTTGACCATCTGCAGCGGAGAAACCCCTTTCGTTAGCCCCCCGAGCGCGATTCCTAATCCGCGATCAGTAACTGGCATCCCAAGTTTATTTAAATATTCTTTTGAATAATGTATGCCAATCTTATTTAAGAGCCAGACAGAAGGGGCGTTTGTTGAATGCTGGATCGCTTCATACATTGAAATCTTCCCTCGGTACTCATGATTCGTATTTTCCGGCACGTAGCCATCATAATTTAACGGCTCATCCTTCAATAATGAATAAGGCCAAAATTTTTTCTTCTCGAGGGCAGGGCCATACACTGCAAGCGGCTTAAAGGCAGAACCCGGCTGGCGCGGAACATATACTCGATTTAAGCCTTCCGTCAAATAGTTGCGTCCACCAGTAGCTGCTATAATTCCCCCCGTTTTTGAATCCATTAGAACGAAAGCGCCTTCTGGCGGCTCCTTCCCTGTGCCTTTAAAGTAATATCGTTTTTGAAACGTTTTATAAGCTGCATTTTGCGCTTTAACGTTTAATGGAACGACAATTTTATATCCGCCCCTCCTTAATTCTTCTCGGGAAAGATGATATTTTTCCTTTGCTTCTGTTAATACCATATCCACGTATGTCAAATAGGCCGGATTCCGCTCTTCTTTATGGATGGTTAACGCAACGGTTTTCCCCTGGGCGCGAACTGCTTCTTCCGGGCGAATGAAATGTTGCTCTTCCATTAAATCCAGGACAAGGTTCCTCCTTTTCTTGCTTCGGTCAGGATGCTCGAGCGGTGAATACACTCCCGGAGCCTTTAATAATCCGGCCAATAATGCTCCTTCATCGAGGGTTAAATCACTTACTTTTTTATTAAAGTAAAGCCTTGATGCCGCTTCAATTCCGTATGCCCCGTGTCCGAAGTAAATTTGATTTAAATACATTTCAAGAATCTTGTCCTTAGAGTACCTGCGCTCTAAATTAAGGGAGATGATCGCTTCTTTCGTTTTTCGAAGCCATGATTTTTCATTCGTTAAAAAAACATTTTTCGCCAGCTGCTGGGTAATTGTACTTGCCCCTTCGACTTTGCCGCCTGAGAGTATATCCTTGTATACAGCACGGAAAATCGCATGTGTATCTAGGCCATGGTGCTTATAAAAGCGCGAATCTTCCACAGCGACAAACGCATTTTTCACGTGATCTGGAACATCGTCAATCGAAACCGGTTCACGGTTTTCCGCATATACTCTTGTAATGATGTTTCCATTTTCATCAACCAGTTTCGTTGCGGAATTCAGGACAAGCGCTTTATCATCAATCACATCATCGCCGGCCATGATGATGCCTAAATAACCAACAAATCCTAATAGTAAAACGCCGCAAATGAAACAAACCATTCCGATCGCCTTTTTTACCATCACGATCCTCCTTGCAGTAGCACTTGATTGATATGCAACATCTTTATGGAATGATTTAACTTTAATTCCTTTTGTTTATCATTTGCATTTCCCGGAAAAAAAATGAGTAAGGCCCGGGGGGAGACTAGAGGATATGGGTAAGTGACCAGCCAATAGCAACCTTCATATAGTAGAGGATGAAACTACTCTAATACGAGGAGGGTTTGAATGTGGCTGTAGATTTAACTGCCCTGCACTGGATTTATCTGTTGTTTATCGGGCTTATCATCGGTTTTATGCTCTTTAGAAGGGATACGTCACTTGTATGTATCATCGGCATTTTCCTTCTCGGTCTTGTTGCCACTCATTCGGTAAGTTCAGCTACGATCGGGATTTTCAATAGTTTTATTTATGCGATTAAAGAGCTTCTTGGCACTATTCTTGTTATTTCCATCATTGTTGCCATGAGCCATATTTTGACGATTACAGGGATCAACGATGTCATGATCCGCCCTTTCGCCAAATTGATTCGCAACCCTTTTCTCGGCTTTTGGGTCATTGGGATATTAATGATGACAATCTCCTGGTTTTTCTGGCCATCTCCTGCCGTTGCTCTAATGGGTGCCGTTCTTCTTCCTGTCGCTGCACGAGTCGGCCTCCCTGCCATTGGCGTTGCCGTCGCCATGAATTTATTCGGCCACGGCATTGCTCTCTCCAGTGATTTCGTCATTCAAGGCGCTCCAAAACTAACCTCTGAAGCTGCGGGCATTCCTGTAAGCGATGTTCTTTCCGCAAGCGTTCCTTTAGTTTTCACAATGGGGATCATTACAACTATTGCCGCTTACTTATTTCTTCGCAGAGATATGAAAAAAGGAACCATTGATGCCCCGCTAGATATTGTCCCGGAACAAGAAGAGAAAAAGGAAGCTCCCACCTTATCTACCGGACAGAAAAAATTTTTCGCATTAATGATTCCGATTCTTTTTGCGGCCGATTTAGTGGCTATGACCTTATTTAACTTGCAGGGCGGAGATGCGACTGCTTTAATTGGCGGAACATCGATCGTTATTTTAATCATTATCGCCCTTATTACGTACAAAAATAAGGGCTTAGAAGAAACGACATCCTATTTCATTGACGGATTTCAATTTGGATTTAAAATCTTTGGACCGGTTATTCCAATCGCCGCATTTTTCTATCTAGGCGACTCAGGATTTAAAGAAATTCTCGGAGATTTCCTGCCAGAGCACTCTCTTGGCATTGTCAATGATCTCGGTGTCGCCCTTGCCTCTGTCGTTCCATTAAATGCAGAAATTGGTTCTGTCACGCTGACTGCGGTCGGTGCGATTACTGGACTTGATGGCTCGGGGTTTTCCGGCATTTCACTCGCCGGTTCCATCGCCCATCTCTTTGCGGCATCAATCGGCCACGGCATTGCCACATTGACTGCACTCGGGCAAATTGCGGCCATTTGGGTTGGCGGAGGGACGCTCGTTCCATGGGCACTTATACCCGCCGCCGCCATTTGTGGCGTTAGCCCATTTGAACTTGCAAGACGAAACCTCATTCCGGTCATCATCGGCCTTGTCGCTACAACCATTTTGGCGATGTTCCTCATTTAATCCTCTGGAGATATATTCGTTCGGAGTGGTCAACAATTAGAACCACTCCGTTTCCTTTATACAAAAACCGGATAAAGACATAGAAAACCAACATAAATTTACAATTTATAGGATGTTGGGCTTATTTGAAAAATATAGGCAGGAATCCTTCTAACGCATCGTGAATAGAAAAAAAGACATTGAAACAATTTCGAAACTATCCATTCTCTTTCGACAAGTTCTTCCATCTCACACAAGTGTATATTGTTTCAATTCAATTCCATTTACGTGAGGAGGTTTTATCTATGTTCTTGATTTACCGTCATCGTGCATGGCTATTCCTGATGATCCTACTTGTCTTATTTTCTGGAATCCCTTCAGGCTATGCTTCAGCTGGCACATCCTCATCTAATCCTTCCAACCAAAATGACCTTCAGCAATTCTTTTCAAAAGCGGCAAAAGAATTTGGCGTCCCGTTAAGCATCTTAATGTCCGTCTCATACAATGAAACTCGCTGGATCGATCACCACGGCCATCCAAGTACGTCCGGTGGATATGGAGTTATGCACTTGACAGAAGTTAAGCCTGAAATAAATGCGAAGGGTGATGAAGTGAAAGGAACAAAATCCCCTCCTATAGCTGATCCGGGCATGGATCGATTGGACGAGGCGGCGAAATTGCTCGGTGCGAAACCTGAAGCATTAAAAAATGACATTGAACAAAACATTCGAGGCGGCGCTGCATTACTTGCGAAGTATGCGCGCGATACAATCGGCCATACTTCCAATAACCCTGCTGATTGGTATGGGGCGGTCGCCAAATATAGCGGTTCTCATGAAAAGACAGTAGCAGAAGATTTTGCTGATCAAGTATTCGCCACGATTCGGGAAGGTGCTCATGAAACTCTCTCAAACGGGCAGCATATCGTTCTTCAACCAGAAAAAGTTAAAGCAAAGAAAGACACAGCCCGCTCGCTTCATTTAAAACCTACTAAACCAACAGGTATTGACTGTCCAAAAAGACTTGATTGCCAATTCATTCCTGCGGCCTATGAACGATTTTCAAGCAGCCCGGCAGATTACGGCAATTACGACCTTGCCAGGCGCCCGAATGATGGGCTCGATATCCGCTACATCATCATTCATGATGTGGAAGGAAGCTACGCTTCAGCCATCAATATATTTCAGTCAAAATCATATGTTAGCGCCCACTATGTGATCCGTTCATCTGATGGACAGGTTACTGAGATGGTCAAGCCCGAGCATGTTGCATGGCAAGCAGGCAACTGGTACGTAAACTCACATTCTATCGGGATCGAACATGAAGGGTACGCGGTGGAAGGTGCCACATGGTACAGTGAACCAATGTACCATGCATCGGCAAAACTCGTAAAATATTTAGCGGCAATATACAATATTCCTTTAGACCGGGCTCACATCCTTGGTCATGACAATGTTCCGGGATTAACCCCGGCCTCCCAGACTCGCATGCATTGGGATCCGGCTGCCTACTGGAATTGGGAACATTTCTTCAAAAAACTCGGCGCTCCCATTCACCAAGATGGCCTTAAAGATAGCCCAATTGTTATGATCGCCCCCGACTATCGCAAAAACAAACCGCCATTAACATATGGCGAGAAGCAATTAGAAACTCAATCCGCTAATTTTGTCTATTTATATAGCGCCCCGAGTTTTGACGCTCCATTAGTAAGTGACCCCGCTCTCCATAAAGATGGGGAACCAGGGACTACGGCCATTAATGACTGGGGGGACAAGGCGTCAACCGGCCAAAGGTTTTATCGAGCCGACCAGAAAGGAGACTGGACCGCAATCTATTATGGCGGAAAAAAAGTATGGTTTTATAACCCTAAAGAAAAAAATACCGTTCGGGGCGAAGGAATACTGATAACGCCGAAAAAAGGTCTGGATGCTATCCCCGTATATGGCGCCGCTTATCCGGAATCAACCGCTTATGATGGAACCGGAATTCCCGCTGAAGCTGGCGGAAAAGTAGTTCCATTGCAGTACACGATGAAGGCGGGGCAAGTATATGTCGCCACAAATCCCGTTCAATCGGATTATTATTACGCTAAACGTTATAATGACCTTGAAGGCAACAAGGTCGTTTCCGGCCATGACGAATACTATCAAATTTTCTTCAACCATCGCATAGCCTTTGTGAAAAAAAGCGATGTGGAACTTGTTAAACGTTCCGTTAAACCTGTTCATTAATAGAGATAAAGAGATTTCCCTATTTTAAAAGGGAAATCTCTTTATTTTGCTGGTGAGCCTGTTTTTCTTTTTCTTTGATAGAAATAAACGAGTTCAAGCGCCGCAATACATAATAAAAGCCATACCGCACCTGCCGTGAATCCCGCAAGTATATCAGAAGGATAGTGCACGCCGAGATAAATTCGGCTTACTCCAATTAACAAGACAATCGCGGCAAATACAACCGTCCAGACCATTTTAGAGAGCGCTTTTCGCTTGCTCCGGACAATTAAATACCCGAGATAGCCATAAAAAATGAAGTTGCCCATCGCATGCCCGCTCGGAAAGCTAAACCCGGTAACCTCTACCATTTGATTCACGGTCGGGCGTGCCCGCTGAAACGTATTTTTTAATAAAAGATTGAGCAACCCTCCACCGGCAACGACGATGAAAAAAAAGAGCATTCCCCAGCTGTTTTTCCGTTTAAACCAGAGCCATGCCATTCCGATCAATAGAAGAATGCTGATCGTTATCGTTGAACCGAGCTCCGTCACCGCGATCATCAACTTGTCCAATGCGGGAGAGTGGAAAGACCGGACTTCCTTGATAATCGCATGGTCAAAAGCAAATGTTTCGTTTTCTAATAGTTCTTCTGATAAACCGGCGAACACGACAATACAAATGGCCGCCAGCAAAAAGCCTGACAGTACGAGAATAGAAGGGAGAAGCGGAAAGGAGGATTTTTTAACTGCGTTTCGAATCATTCGTCCACCTCTTACTTTCTAGCATTAAATAAGCCGCCCGAATGAAGCAGCTTTTTTAATGTATTGAACTATATTTTTTATGGAATAGCAAGTTTATACGCGATTAACCGCTCCACTTATAAACATTTCCATTTTCGTGTTTAATGCCCACAATATGAGGGTATATAAATAGCAGATGATATTATTTAGGAGGTCATTTAATCATGGAAAAAGATGTTCAACTATTAATCGAAGGACTTAACGAAGATTTGGCTAACGAGTATGCGGCATCGATTATGTATACGAATAATGCGGCAACCGTTTCTGGCTTATACCGACCGCTGTTAAAGGACTTTTTCGAATCGGAAATTAGCGATGAGCAAGGCCATGCGCTTTATCTTGCTGAAAAAATTAAAACATTAGGAGGTATTCCGACGACAACTCCTGCAGAAGTAAAGCAAGTATCAACCGTACGTGAAATGTTAGAGGAAGCGCGCAAATCCGAATATGAAACGATTCGCCGCTACGAAGAACGGAAAGCACTTGCCGGTAAATTAAACATGACAGAACTTGTCGTAAAACTTGAAGATATCATCGCTGATGAAACGAATCATATGGAAGAGCTTGACCGGCTATTGAGCGATCCTAACCTATAAAGCCTGGCCCTTCTCCCCATCATATAGATAATACGACACCGTGAGTTTCATCTCACGGTGTTTCGTTTTGTAAGACTCTTAACCGAAAGCAGTTTTTTGCCGTCTTTCCTAAATCCTCAAGAAATTGATAATTGACATAGGCTCCAACAACCGCGCCGATCCCCGGAACTAATTGCAACATTTTCGCTAAATCAATATGATCTCTGTAATCTTGTTGTAGCTCTTTCCACTCAATTTTTTCTAAATATTTTGTTTGAGTCGGAAATTCATTCACCGTTTCATTCCAATTAGCAACTTTTTCATAGACTTCTTTCCGTTTAAACGGGCTTGAATAGGCAAGTTGGAAGACGTGCAAAATAAACAACCGTTCCCGATAATCCTTTACGTCAAAACCATAAAGGCTTGCTACGTCAAATAAAAACTTTAGTTTTATGCTAAGAAGGAGTGGAAAATCAGCCAGCCCGAGAAGTATTCCTCCGGCACCTGTCCCCGCTCCTTCAATCAAAGCTGTTTTTTTATAAAATTGAATCTTTTCATCAACCTTTTTATCCCGCTCTTCTAAAGTCGCTTCTTTAAGCGGAAACCGCTTCTTCGTATATTCGGAACCGACAAGCACCGCATGAACCATATTTTTTATACTTTTTGTAATTACGTTATGGACTTTATCCGGGATTAAATCGTTCACTTTCGTTTGAATCGTTTTCGTCGATTTATTCCAAAGAGAAGGCTTTCTCGTTACTTCTTTCTGCCACTCGCTTAATTCCTTCTGGACGATTTCGCTATAGCTCTCCATAACATCACCCCTGATGATATCATACGATCATTTAGGTTAAAGGTTTCGTCTAAACAGAACCCTTTCCGAAAAGAAAGGGTTAAAAAACACGAGCCAGCTGTTTTTTCATATAGTTTGTAGTGAAGATCCAGACAAAAAGCACGGAAGCGGCAGCCGATAGCAAGGCAATCATCCAATTCCCGCTTTTCACGAGCACGAAGACAATGTAAAGCAATGCCTGAATAGACAATAATAGCTGCATCCATTTCCGGAAAGCGGAGAACTTCCACTCTTCTTTAACCGGATATAGCTCAAATAGAACATTTCCCTTATGGTGAGGATATAACGAAAGCAGCTGTACGCCCGTTGCATGTAAAAAGAGCAAAATAATCGCGATATGCCACCAGCCATTTGGGATCATGTAAAGAAACAGCCATCCTACAAAAATAAGACGGATAAAAATGCCTAAATAGTCGTTAGAGCGAATGAACGTTTTTCGATAAATTGTTGAATAAACATGTTGTTGTCCATATGGAACGTTTGCGATCCACGATAAATAGCGCCGTGGGTTGACCCGGTGGCTTAACTGCGGTACATCTGTAAACAAATTAGCTATCCTGTACAGGCGCATCATCATCTCATTCTCTTTTTCCAGAAGATGTTCCCACTTGTACGCATGTTCTTTTTTGATAAAGCCGAACACGAAATTTTTCAAAACATACATGATTGCCAAAAGAGCCGCTAAGAAAATGTAAGGCGCCATGTCAAACAATAAAAATAAAAAAACAAGATTGACGGCTAACCGGATTCCCGCATAACTTCTTCTCGTCGCTCTAAATGGGAGCCTCTGCTCTTCCCAGGAGCAAACTAAGTTCCACGCTTTTGCGACCAAAAGCAAAATTAAAGTAACCAGCATGGAAAAAAAGTCATTAGAAATAAATCGGGAAAATAATGGCCCCAATGCTAAAAAGACGAGCGTGACGAAGAAGGCTTGCATCCAGTAGCTGTACATAAATGCATGTTTAAAATACGTCCTCATTTGGGACTCCACCGGAAGCAGGAAAACAAGATCCCCGCGTTTTAAAAGCGTTCTGACAGGGCTTCTCGTCAACATATAAGCAAAAACGATGACAAAAAGCCAGAGCGCCGGAAATTGATCCGGAAGTTGCCGTAAAATGCGGGCATAGTAATAACTTCCAGCAACAAACAAAATATAAACGGAAAGCATGAAACCGCTGTTGGCAATCAGGCGAAAATAGCGAATAGCCACCGTAAAATAATCATTTCTTCGTTCCGTCCAAAGTTTTGTTAAATCCATCATGCTACAGGTCCCCTTGTCGCATGAATGTAAATATCATCAAGCGTCGCCCGCGCGAGGCCCGTCTTCTCCTGTAGTTCACCCAGCGTTCCTTCTAAAACGACCCGGCCGTCATGCAAAATCAAAAACCGGTCGCAATACCGCTCCGCTGTTGATAAAATGTGGGTTGACATGAGAATGCCCGCACCGTTGTTTTTAAAGCGGACCATCCACTCCAAAAGGGAATGGATTCCGAGCGGATCAAGGCCGACAAACGGTTCATCGACGATATACAGCTCAGGCTCTATTAAAAACGCGCATAAAATCATGACTTTTTGACGCATCCCTTTTGAAAAATGACCCGGGAACCATTTTGTTTTATTTTCCATATGGAATTCTTTTAAAAGCGGATGAACTCTTGCTTTAAATGTTTCTTCATCCAGTCCGTAAGCCATTGCCGCAAGCTCAAGGTGCTCCCATAACGTCAACTCATCATAGAGCACAGGCGTCTCCGGTATGTATGTTAATTTACTTCGATAATCTTCCGGATTTTCCTTAAAGTTAAGCCCTTCTATTTTTGTCGTCCCTTTTGCAGGTTCCATTAACCCTAATATATGTTTAATTGTCGTACTTTTGCCCGCTCCATTTAACCCGATTAAGCCGACAATCTCCCTCTCGTGAACATTAAAAGTGATATCATGTAACACTGGCTTATTCGGTACATAGCCGCCCGTCAATCCGTTCACTTCAAGAATTTTTTTCATTTTGTATCCCTTCTTTACGAATGCTTTCTTCTAATTCCATTATCTTTCCATAATCATATCAGATTATCATCCACTGATACAAAAGTATTAGAAAACTCGCTGTGTGGCGAGTTTTCTAATTTCTTCTGTATAAAAATCATATAAACGTGGAGATGCTAATACATGAAGAAGGCATCCCCCCTTCTTCAAAGAGAATTCGTACAACTAACGGGTTCGTGCGAGTGAGGCCGATTCATTCGTTCTACGAATCGATTGATTGTATGATTTCTCCTTTCTTCTCTAACCTCTATTGAGAGGGAGGGTTCTATTTAATAGAACCCTCCCTCTTTATTTGGTAAAATAAATATAAAAAACTAGCGGGGTGATTGTTATGAATCATGATGAAAACTGCATTTTTTGTAAAATTGTTAAAGGGGAAATCCCGTCAGCAAAAGTGTATGAAGATGAAAATGTTTTTGCATTTTTGGACATTGGACAGGTGACAAAAGGCCATATTCTCGTCATTCCAAAAAACCATTGCAAAGATCTTTATGAGCTGCCATCTGAAACGGCAGAAAAGATTTTTTCCGTCGTTCCAAAAATCGCAAACGGCATTAAAGCAGCCTTTGACCCTATTGGAATGAACCTTTTAAATAATAATGGGGAAGCTGCCGGACAAACGGTCTTTCATTTTCATATGCATCTTATCCCCCGCTACGGAAGCGGTGACGGGTTTGGGGCGGTATGGAAAACTCATACATACAAACCCGACGACTTTAACAAAATTGCCCATTTGATTGAGGAAAAAATCAAATGACGTATGGAGGAATTTCTGTTATACTGGAAACAACTTTTTCGCAGCAGGCATAAAGAAGCACTGTTGGAGGAAGCTTAGATTAGCCTAGATGAGGAGAGATGAGAAATGAAAACAAAATTTTTGGCTTTAACTGGCGTTTTATTGGCTTTAGGCTTTGTGCTGCATACGGTCATGCCCGCATTCTTTTTAGGAATGAGGCCGGATATGCTGCTAGTGATGATGTTTTTATCCATTATTCTGTTTCCAAACATCACAAACGTACTGACCGCGTCTATCGCAACAGGTGCTATTGCCGCCATAACAACTTCTTTTCCTGGAGGCCAGGTTGCCAATATGGTTGATAAGCCCGTTACGGCGATCATCTTTTTAAGTTTGTTTTTACTCGTTTCTAAATACAAAATCAATGCCCTTTCGGTGTCGCTGTTGGCAGCGATTGGGACGATGGTAAGTGGCTCTGTTTTCTTGCTTACCGCTTTATTGACGGTCGGCTTGCCGGGCTCCAGTTCATTTTTGGCTTTGTTTGCAACTGTCGTTCTCCCGGCAACTGTACTTAACAGTGCCGTTACGGTTCTTTTGTTCCCTATAACAAAAGGATTCCAAAAAACATTGCCAAAGGCGCATCCATTAAATTCCGTGCAACAACAAAAATAAACGTATGAAAACGATAAAGACTGAGCCTGGCTTCACGGCTCAGTCTTTATCGTTTTTTCCTGCTCTTCTTCCCACTTTGTAAATTGTTCAACCTCATCATTGATCGTTTTCAATAAATAACCTAAAACCGCTGCATCATCGACCAGGCCAATCCCAATTAAAAAATCCGGTACCGCATCGATTGGACTTATAAAATAGAGCAATGCGGCAACAACAAGAATCATCGATTTCTTCGATACATCCCGATACGTTCCTTCCCGGTAATGCTTAACGAGGCGGATTAGTGCTTTAATTTGCTCCGTAAAATTTTTCAGCGCGGAAGCTTGCCCCGTTTTTTCAGTTTTCTTCTCGGCATCAGTAATCAACTCACCCGATTTTTCATAATTTGTAATAATATTTGATGCTTTTGATTTCATTTTACTGAAGTAATTACTAATTTTCTTTTGGTCCATGTTTTTAACTCACCTTCTCCTAAATTAGTATACTTCTTCTATTCCCTTTTTAACACGAAAAAAGCCGATTCTCAACGAATCCGCTTCCTCAAAATATGACAAATAAAATCAATACTCCGACAAGACTCAACAATCCTATAATACCCAACATAAATGCTCTTTGCCTTAAACGTAAAATAGAGGAATTTCGAAACGAGTAATCTTTAACCCCTATTAGCGAATAAATCATGCTAGAAACCAAATAAATGCCTACCGCTAATAAAATGATCATCAACCATAACATGTAAATCCCCTCCCTGTACCATTTTATGCGCAAGCTTGTCCATTCATGCCGAATTTCATCGCTAAAAAAAATGCGATTCGGGGAAATTCTCGGTAGGATATAAAGTGAACCACCAAGAAATAGTAATGTACAACAAAATGAGGAGGTAAATAGAATGTCAAAAGGGAAATCATTATTATATGGGTTTGCGCTTGGAACGATCGTAACTGGAGCGGCGACTTTACTATCCACTCCTAAATCAGGAAAAGCATTGCGGGGCGATATTAAAGATAGTGCACTGAAATTTAAAAATTCCCTTTCAAAAGTAAAACAAGAAAGCATCCTGTTAAAGGAAAAAATCGTGCGCATTTCAAAAGAAGGAAAGGATGCACTGAAAGAAGTATCAGCCGATTTAAAAAAGGATATTGAAGAATGGAAAAATGACATTGAACCGAACATGGAAAATATCCGGGAAAATGTGAAAGAGATACAGGAAACATTAGAAGAAAGCAAAGCGGTACTTGAAACAGCTAAAAAATAACAATCGAAGCCGGGAAATCCTCTCACACGGGAGGATTTCTTTCTATTTTCAAAAACATGCCAAAAGACCCATACCAGGCAATGACGTTATTACTTTTTTCCTATTTTTTTATTAATTTTTAGGAAATTTTTCTTTCTTCTTTTAAAAAATACTGGCATAATAAGGTATAGGTATATATTTTTTTACAATTTTTAAATGACCGTTCTTTTAATGGATCCATGTATGAAAAAGTTAAAAAACCGCTAAACCGGCTCGGACAGAATCAGAAATAACCACAATACAACCAGCGCTTATGCTTTAGCGGTATAAGTTTCTTAAATAGGGGGTAGTAGAAATGGAAAAAGAACAGTTGCTTCATATGAAAGAGGCTATGATTTTTAGTCATAAGATGGCCCAAATTAGTAAAGCGTTGTGGAAAAGCGTGGAAAAGGACTGGCAAAATTGGATTAAAGACTACGGGCTCAATATTAATGAGCATCATATACTATGGATTGCCCATCATCTTGAAGGCGCATCGATTTCTGATATTGCAAAATTCGGTGTCATGCATGTTTCGACCGCATTTAATTTTTCAAAGAAATTAGAGGAACGGGGGCTGCTTACATTTTCTAAGAAAGAAAATGACAAACGGAATACATATATTTGTTTAACAAAAAAAGGGGAAGAGTTGCTTCTACATACACTTGGAACATTCAATCCTGCCCAATTTGGCGTGTACAGTGCATCGCTGCCTATTAAAGAGTTATTTGGCACATTTCCAGATTTCCCAAAATTAATGTACATGATTCAACAAATTTATGGCAGTGACTTTATGACGATTTTCAATAAATTAGAAGAAAAAATTGAATTACAAACCGTTGAACAGCGGCCAGCGGCTAAACCATTTGAAAAAGAATTAGCAGAAGCTCATTCATAACGAGAAGCGATTTCATAAAGCTTTTCCATTAAGTTGGGATATAATCCTTGCCCTTTTATTGCTTGAATGGTTTCCTTCGGTTTTAATTTTGGGGTTAGCATACCTGCAAAATGAATGAGGAGAGGAACGAAATTCACCAGCCCCTCCTCTTTTTGTTGTTCATATTTTTTCTGCAGTTCATCACACAGAGTGAGGACTTCATTCACTTCCTGCTCTGTCAGCTTATTGGACATTACAAGTGTAAAAAAAGGGAACTGTGTATAATCAACCGTTTGAAGGGTTAGACGGCTATAAAATTCAAGACGCTCAATTCGATCTTCAAGTGTTTCCATGCTCATTTCGTAATATCCCCTATCTCTTCCTCTATTGATGTAGTTTTCTTCTTCTATTTTACAGCGCTTTTTATTTTTGATAAACATCAAATATTAGGCGATTTTCAGGCAAGTTAAACTGATTCACTTTAATTTTATATTTTTTTTGCAAATCGATCTTCGTTGTTGCGAGATGAATAAGCCTGTCTTTCGGATAAATCGTAACCCAATCCGGGATTCCAGGTGTTTCAGCTAAAAGTCCTAATATTTGCTCCCCCGGAAGCGATAGGCCGCTGACGCTCATTCCTTTTTCCTTTAATGTTAAATCCCCGTTTTCCAGACTTTTAGGTACGAAAAAAAGCTGAAAAGGAATAGCCCTGTCAAACACGTGGATTTTTCCCGTGATTTGAATGTCATTATTTAACTGAACGTAAAGATCTAAATTATCTTTCTTTGAACGAATCTCTTTATTCATTAGATACTCTAATTCTCTCTTATCCATATGTATGCTAAAAAGCTTATCAGTGCCCCGCAGTTCATTATTCAATTGGCTTTCATCAAACGATTGGCTATTCGAAAAAAAGAAATAGAATGGTATGGCAACAATAAGTAAAATAAAGAATAATAGAGCAAAAAAGGCGATTTTCCATTTATTGAACATCGTGCATCCCCTCCCGAACTTTTACTCTATCTATTTTGCCCAATTTTTGATAAAGTTATAGGTAGCTATATATGGAGGTATTGTACCATGCCGGGAATCATATTTGTTATTCTTGCCCCTTTTCTTTTATTATTGTTCAATTCATTAACCAATCAACTTTGCATGAAACGCTCCATTCCGAAAGAAACACAGCCTGATTTATTTCGATGGATTAATGTGCTTTTAACAATTTTATTAATTTCAGCTTATATTGAAAATGTATTTACGTACTAAACTTATAAATGAGTAAAAAACGCTCCGAATTTCTTAATTGATAAGAAGTGAAATTCGGTTAAATTGGCAAGTCGCTAAAAAAGCGAAGAGGGGGATGCGTATAAGCACCCCCTCTTCGTTTTTCTTCGGAAGCAAAAGCTCGTAAATTACCACCAGCCCCAGCCACCCCAGCAGGAGCAACCAATGATGATTAAAAGAATAAACAGCACAACGATTAACGCAAATCCATTTCCATGTGCGAAGCCCATAATGACACCTCCTTACGACGTAGTCCACTTTTCTATGCAATAGAAGTCAACTCTTGCATAGTGTTTCGCTTTTCGGCGGCAAGCAGCACCAGTTGTTCTTCTCGAAAGTATGATGTGCTGGAGTAAGTAATCCGCCTTGCTTTTCTTTTCTCCATATCATATAGTGAAATGACCAGATTTGATTAGACGAATGTCTCGGATTTATAATTTTTCTTCTTTACAAAAAGGCGGGATATTCGAACTATTTGAACTCCGGCTTTAATAGTGCTTGTATTACTTTTGATACAGGCGAAATTACCTTTAAAAACTAAATTTGTGTATTTTTTCTCATATTTACTGTGGGCAATGTGATTCTTCATTCGTTTTATGCTATAGTTAATGTTGTAAAAAAAATCAACTTCAAGCATAGGAGTGTTTTAAATGAAAAAATGGATTTTATCCCTGGGGATTGCGGCTGGGGTTCTAACACTTTCCGCATGTTCATCAGGCGGAAATTCGGAAGTCATTATGAAATCAAAAGCCGGAAACATTACGCAAGAAGACCTATATAAAGAATTGAAAAAAGCCGGCGGTGAACAAGTTCTTAGAACGATGATTGAAGACAAAGTTCTTGCGGCGAATTATAAAGTGTCCGATAAAGAAATCGATAAAAAAATTAAAGAAACAAAAGAACAAATGGGCGGAGAAGATGCCTTCAAACAGGCTTTAAAACAAAATAACATTAAATCGGACAAGCAGCTCCGAGAGCTTATGAAGAGCCAGATCCTTCGCGAAAAAGCGCAAATGGGCGACGCGAAAGTTTCTGACAAAGACATTCAAAAAGCATACAATGAAAAATACAAGGATGAAGTGAAAGCGAGCCACATTCTTGTTAAAGATAAGAAAACAGCAGAAGAAGTGAAAGCGAAATTAGATAAAGGTGAAGATTTCGTTAAGCTTGCAAAAAAATACTCCCAGGATACAAGCAATAAAGATAAAGGCGGAGACCTTGGATATTTCCATAAAGGTCAAATGGTTCCTGAATTTGATAAAGTCGCTTTTTCATTGAAAAAAGGTGAAATTAGCGATCCGGTTAAAACACAATTTGGCTATCACATCATTAAGGTTACCGATAAGAAGACGAACAAATTATCCGATGTAAAAGATCAAATTGTTGATGACCTTAAAAAGTCAAAAGCGAAGCCGCTTGAAGAAGTATTGCCTAAACTTATTAAAAAAGAAGATGTTGTCATCAAAGATAAAGACTTAAAAGATGCGATCAAACCGCAACAATCGCAAATTCCAGGTCAATAAGACCGTTAAAACCCTCAAGCTTATGGCTTGAGGGTTTTAACTATTTTTTCGTTTTTCTCTTGCTTCGGCGATTCTCCGCATATAGATCTCGCCTTCCTGTTCAATAAGCCGTTCCTCTTCACGCACTTCTTTCACCCGGATCGTATAGCTCATATAGCCGCTCAGAAGAATCCCTGCAAACACAATGTATACCCACCATGGCGTTATCGCAAAAAATTGTTCAAGCGGATTAATATACGCCTTTAGGAAAAAAAGAGCTACAAGTACGACTCCAAGTAACAACGTGCCATACCGTTTCAAATTATTCCCCCCCTTTGTCCACTTTCACTGCCCGGCGCAAACACCTTAATTTTCATTTTAAAAGATGTTCCGCCTTTAATTAGACAAGCTTTCTACTATCATCCTATGAATAGGGGGAATAGGATATGTCAGCGAGTTGCATTGGTTTGTACTTCTTTTTCCCGACCTGAGGCTTGTTTTTTCTCAAATGCGCAAAACATCAAAAAGTAGATTCTGCTCACAATTAAACAGAGCACAAATAATAAAAAACGTTCAGGGATAGCCAATCAAAATTGCAAAATAACAGACTACAATTAGTTATTTTCCGACTAAAGATTTTTCTTGAAAAAGCGGTTTATAAAGCGAACGGTTTTCAAGGGCAAACAGCTTTTCCGTAAACTCGCCCGGTTCAACTTTTTCAAGGGCTCGGTCCATCATGTTCATTTTCGCATCAAAATTATCGATCATATGGAGGATCTCAGCTTCTTTAATAAGCGGCGGTTTCGGACTTCCCCATTCCGCCTTGCTATGATGGCTTAAAACGAGATGCTGCAATACAATCACCTCTTCACCTTCAATCCCCAATTCTTTTGCCATCATTCCTATCTCATTGACCATAATGGAAATATGGCCGAGCAGCTTTCCTTCAAGCGTATAGTTTGCCGAAACCGGCCCCGACAGCTCGATCACTTTTCCGAGATCATGGAGAATGATGCCTGCATACAACAAATCGGTATCAAGTGTAGGGTAAAGAGCGGCCAACCCTTTTGCCAGATCAAGCATGGAAACGACATGAAAAGCAAGGCCTGAAACAAATTCGTGATGGTTTTTCACTGCCGCTGGAAAAACGAGAAAATCATCTTTGTATTTTTTTAATAGTTGTCTTGTCAGACGTTGTATATTGGGATTTTTCATTTCAAAAATATATTGGGTTATCTTCTCCATCATTACATCCTGGCTGAGCGGAGCGGATTCAATAAAGTCACTGATCCTGACGCCATCCATATCTGTTGCCGGACGAATCGACTTGAGTTTTAATTGCTGTTTCCCCCGAAAATTCGTCATTTCACCTGTTACTTTAATGATTGCTTGAGGAACATAAATTTCTTCATCTTCTGGCGAACATTCCCATAACTTTGCATCTACGTCACCGCTTTGATCTTGCAGGACAAGGCTTAAAAAAGGCTTTCCATTGCTTGCTACCGATTTAGATACGGATTTAATTAATAAAAATACATCGAAGAATTCGCCAACCTTATAATGGGTTATCCCCTTTTGCACTCTCTCCACCTCACATGATTTCAATTAACTGATATAACTATTTTTTCCGGTCAATCGGAAGGATTACTTCAAATACGACACCGTTATTCGCATTTTTGGCAATCGGGCGGCCGCCGTGCAATTCGGCGATTTGCTTTACAATGGCAAGCCCAAGGCCATACTGACCCTTATTCCCTTTACGGAATGGCAAGAACAGCCTCGTTTTTTCCTCATCTGAAAGCAGTTCCCCGTCATTCCAAACAGCAAGTGAAATGGAATCGCCGCCGACTACTCTTGCTGATAACTCAATTTCCGTTTTTGCATACCTGATGGCATTTTGCACTAAATTATCAAATAGGATTGTCCATTGTTCCCGGTCGCCATAAAAGACGACTTCTTCTCCTTTGATCGAAAAATGGATCCCATCCTTTTGAAAGCGGAACCGCTCGACTACTTCTTCAGCTAACGGACCAAATTGAATTTCCTGCATTTCCACGGGCTCTAATTTCATCGCTTCAAGCTTTGTATAATAGAGCATGTTTTGAATGCGCTTTTCCATTCGGTTTGCTTCGCTTAATATGACGTCCATCATTTCCCCTACACTCTTTTTCGGCATGATTCCGTCCTTCACCGACTGGGCATAGCTTTTAATTGTCATCACCGGCGTCTTTAGCTCATGGGAAGCATGCTGGATAAACGTTTTCTGATTTTCGTCATAGCGAATCAAGTTTTGCCTCATCCTTTCAAATTGATGAGACAGTCGTCTGAATTCATCTTCTCCCTGCCAATAAAACGGTTCCTTCCAATTCCGTTCGGCGATTTGTTCAAACTTTTTCCCAAGGACGATTAAAGGAGAACGAAGATAACGCGCCAGCCAGAGCGCCGGAATAACAGCAATTAACCCTGTCATAAATAGAATCCATAACAATCGGGACCAGAGTCGGCTGACCATTTGACTTCGGTAAGTGTCCCACATATAGGAAACTAAATACGTGTTAGGATAATTGAAATCATCTAATTTTCTCACCACATAAAATAATGTCCTATCCTTATAATTCAGCTCATATCTTCCCTGAATCGAATGTTGGCCGAAAGCATGTTTTGCCATTTCGTTAACCACATTCTTCGGCACATAATCCCCTTCTATCTTTGCCAGCTGATGGGTAAAAACAATATAGCCGACTGACCGGGCCGCTTTTTGCCGTTCAATAAAACCAGTGGAAGAGTCCGGTTGAAATTTAGCCCCGTATGCATTCGAATCATTGTCCTGATTTAAAATTTCTTCCTGCTTTAGTTCAATAATCTGGTACGACTCTTCCGTCAACGTGTTTCTGATCGATAGTGGGTAAATGATTGCAATGACAAGACCAATCGTTAAAATGAGAAGCGCAAAGGAAAGCCAGATGCGCTGTGACAGGTTTAGCGAAATCATAATTCTACAATCCTATACCCATTGCCGTAAACGGTTTCGAGATTTAAGCGCGGCATTTTTTTACGGATTCTCCGTATGACATCATCCACCGCCCGGTCCGAGCCGAAATAATCTTCTCCCCATACGTGATGGAGTATTTCTTCCCTCGATTTAGCCGTTCCGATGTTCTCCAATAAATAAAGAAGAACTTCTACTTCTTTCGATGTTAAATTAATCAGCTCGTCCCCGTGTGTAATTTTCCGGGCGATCGGATCAATTTCGTATCCTGTAATTTCGATCGTTTTCGGCACTGCCGTAGATTGTTCATAAATTCTTGCCAAAAGCTTTTTTGCCCGGATGACAAGTTCCCTCGGCAAAAAGGGCTTGGCCAAATAATCATCGCTTCCCAGTTCAAGCCCGACGATGCGGTCTAAATCCTGGTCGCGCGCAGATATAAATATAATTGGCGTATCTTCCTTATGCCGCTTGATTTTCTTCAACACTTCATATCCATCAATGCCCGGGAGCATAATATCGAGTATCCATAGATGGGGCTCATCAACAATATGCTCACACGCCTTTTCCCCATCATCAAATATCGTAACTTCCCAGCCTTCTTGTTCCATATAAGCTTTTAGCACCTGGGAAAGGTTTTGTTCATCTTCAACGAGATAGATTTGATATGTTGACATTTTGATCACCTCATCTTTCTCTCATTATATAATAAAATGCGGACAAACCTAGTGAATTAGTGTACGTGTCCGGTCAGATTTTATTTCCAGCACGTTCGCACTTTTTGCAGCAGAAACAATTGGCTCATGGCACGTAAAATAAAGGACTTGATGGTCCCGGGCAACCGATTCAATCAGAGACAGCGCTTCCTTCGTCCGCTTTTTATCAAAATTCACAGCGATATCATCCATAATAAAAGGAAGCCCTTCTTCTTGATAAAGGGAAGCTAATGCTAAGCGGAGCGTCAAGTAAAGCTGCTCTGCCGTTCCCCTGCTTAACTCGCTTACGCTAAACCGTATTCCATTCCTATCCTCTACAATGATCGTACCATTGTCGTTTGCCAACCACATGCTCGAATAACGGCCCGATGTGACTTTTTGAAAATAGATAGACGCTTTTTCAATAATTTTCGGAAGGCGTTCAGTTTGATAACCTTCCTTCGTTTTTTTCAAGAGGTCATCAGCAAGACGGTAAACACTCCATTTTTTTGCCATTGCTTGAAATTCGCTTTTAAGAAGCTCAAAGCGGTGCAAACATTCAGAGTATGATCCGCCTTCTTCCAATTGCGTCATTTTTACCGATAGCTCTGATTGCTTGGCCGCGCATGTTTCAAGCTCTTTTTCCAGTTGGTCTAAACTGTTTTGAAGTTCCTCAATTTCTTCATGTAGCCCTTTATTCCGATCGGCAAGTTGATTGGTGATCTCTTCAATTTCTTTGTCCGTGTACCCAGCGGCGTACATTTGGCTCATTAACGTTTGAAGGTTAGATCGAAGCTGTCTCCGCTCTTCAGCTATGGAAGCCTTCCTTCTGAACTCTTCTTCATTGGCTGCATTTGCTTGTTTCAATAAAGTTTGTATTTCTTTTTCATATTGTGTGATCTTCATTTGAATCTCTTTTGCCCGTTCTTCATCATCATTGATCTTTGCTTGTAATTGTTTGTAAATTATCTTTTTATCTTTCTCTTTCGTTAACATTTCTTGCATTCGGCTTATTTGTTGAACAAACGATTCAAGGCGAGTGAGATTCAATTTAGAAGCGATGCGCCCAATCTTTTGAATCATCTCCTGTATTTCGTGCTGAACATAGGCAAGGCGGGCCTGGAGTTGTTCTTCTCGTTTCAAAACCCCCTTCAACTTTTCTAATTTTTCGAAGTACCCCGGAATGAATAAATGTTCCTTTTCTCCCGGGTAGCCATATCGGTCGCACCATTCTATCTGCTTCTTTTCATTCTGATGTTCGGCAATTTCTAATTGGTCATAATCTGAAACAACAGACTGGTATCGCCGTTCCTCCTCTTGCACACGATCTTTTATATGTCGATAGGCCTGTCTGTTTTCAAAATCGCTGGAAAGCTGGCGTTCAATTTCCTTTGCCTCATCCCTTTGGATGCATTCTTCGCAAGTATCCTTGAGCGTTTGGATCCGTTCAAGCAACCTCTCTTTCTCTTTTTGCAGAATAGCATGGAGAGGGCTTTTCTTTACATTCATTTTCCATTGAAAGCCGCCTGCTATTAATAGAAGCAGCCCAACTAAACACCCAAAAAAATAATGATGCTGGCTCATGAAGTAACTTGATAGACCAATAGCGAGAAGAAAAGATAGAATCGCTTGCATCGGAGGATTTCTTCGATCCCCCCCTGCTGAATATTGCAGCTGCCTTTCAATCGATTCAACCTGGCCTTCAAGTCGGTTTCTTTCATCCAATTGCTTTTCACTCGCTTTAAACTGAGCCACTTTCTCCTCTAAACGGTCTCGTTCCTCTTCTGGCAAAAGGCATGCATATAATTTTCGTTCCTGCGCTTCTGAACGTTCCAATGCCTCTCGCGCACGGTTGAGCTCATCATCCAACAGCTTTTTCTTTTGAACGAAAAAATCTTTTTCTTTCAGTAGTTTTACAAGTTCATCTTTTGCCGCAAGACTCGTATTCAATGTTTGTAACCTGTCGCCTGTCCATTCTTCGCCGACATCTTGCACGAGCTCCTCCTGCTCGGCTTCAATCGCCTTAAGCCGCTCTTTTAAACTGCTCTCTTCCTTTTGGAGCCGTTCAAACGTAACGGCCTGCTGATTGAGGTATGTAATTTCTCCTTCGAGCGAAAGAATTTCTAAAGAGGGCGCTAGCGTTTTCTCTTTAGCTTTCGTGTCGTTCAGGCGATTCGTATAGAATTCCCATTCGCCTTTTAGTGGAACGAGCTGTGCCTTTAATTGTTCCAACCGGGATAACCCGTTTTCTGGAAATGGTTCATCCCCCAGTTGATAAAGCTCCATCTCATATTTCCGTTTTTCTTTAAGGTACGGCATGAGATTTGCCCATTTTTCGAATTGGGCTATTTTTTCCTTCCGCTCCGCCTTTTTAAACGTTTGTTCCTTTATCATTTCTTGAAGCCTGGCCCTTTCTGTCGCCATCGCTTCATATTCCTCATTTTTACGTTCCCATTTAAGCAGCTCTTCTTCCGCCTTTTGGAGCTCGGCCAATTTTTCATTCATCGGCGGTTTTCTTCCACCCGGCTTAAACAAGTCGGCCTGCTGTTTTTCTAAAAAAGCTTCAAGCTCAAGAAGTTCTTTACTTCCGGTCATTCCCGCACTTAACAGAAAGTTGCCCAGTTCATTTTCATTGATCTTTTCAATTCCTTGAAGACCGTCCAAATCAAAACAATAAATGCCTTGAAAAAAGCTTTTTTCCATTCCATTAAGTATTGCGGAGAGGAACGTTTCATCTTTCCGATCACCATTTTCCAAATAGATATTGACCTCTCCCGCAGCTTTTGTCGCAATTCGCTCAACAGTCACCGTTCCGTACTTTTTCGTTTCCACTGTCAGCCGGCCGCCTGGTGTATTGCCGTCTTTTGGTTCATAGCGCTTTTCACTTTGCAGCTTTGTCGAGAAACCGAACAAAATAGATTGGATAAACTGCATGATCGTTGATTTTCCTGCTTCATTTTCGCCGAAAATCACATTCATCCCTGGCGAAAACTGATCGATTTGCAAATTGTGAAATTGCCCGAAGTGATAGATATGCAGGCTTTTAATCCGCATCTTTCCACCTCCTTATTCTTTTAATAGAGACATAAGTAAAAGTGATTCCGCTTCTTTCATCAATTCTTTTTTCTCTTCGGAAGTAAAGGCTTCTAAATAACGCCTTGCTTTTTTATGTAAAAACAATTCAGAAACAGCTTGATCCACCTCTTCATAGCTGTCAATATTCCGCAATAATCCGCCAACAAAATGGGTCTCATTTACAAGTTTCTCTCTATCCCATTTCGGCATCGTTTTTACAATAATTTGATAGGGATAAACGAACGACGAATGTTCCTCTTCCCCTTCTTGTATCATTTCAAGCATCTCATCTAAAAATTGGCCGTTTAGTTCATGGTGGAAATCCGAATCTCCTTCAAGGATAAGCTTAACTAAAACACCCTTTCCGTACTCGCGAAGCCCTTCTTTTATTTGTAAGCTCTTTTCTACAAGCTCAGAAAGGTTTGAAAAAGAGGCAATGTTGATTTTTTCCTCATGCCAAATAATATCCTGCGTTTCGTGAAAAACAGCTGTTGCTTGCTTGCCATTCAGCTGAATGACATAACAGCCTTTTTTTCTTGTTTCTTTCGGATGCCGTCCTTGAATGTTCCCCGGGTAAATGATCGGTGGATCATGATGCAATTCGATTCGTTTATGGATATGGCCAAGCGCCCAATAATCATAATTTTTTCCAATTAGCTCTTCCACTTGAAACGGCGCGTAAGGATCATGACCGCTACGCCCTTCAGCATTCCCGTGTAAAATTCCAATATGATAACATTCATCGGTTCCATCGGGATAAAGATGGACGCGGTTTTCCATCACGGCACGCTTTTCATAGCTGAAACCGTGAATCATCGCCAATCGTTTTCCGTCTTTTTCATATGCGATACTTTCCACTTGTCCACCGCTAAAAAAATGAACCGATTCCGGCCAATGAAGATCCACCCATTTCCCTTCTAAATGGTCATGATTGCCGTGAACAATATAAACCGGGATGTTCTTTTCACTTAGCCGTTCCAATTCCCTTCGCAGCCGGGTTTGCGCCCGCAGGCTCCGGTCTTGCCCATCATATAAATCACCGGCAATAATGACAAAATCAACCTCTTCCTGTATCGCAGTTTGAACGACCTGTTTGAACGCCTGGAAAGTGCTGTTTTGAATTCGTTTAAATATCGAGGTCGGCAAATGATAGAGTCCTTTAAACGGGCTGTCAAGATGTAAGTCCGCACAGTGCAAAAATTTAAGCATGATTTCCCCTCCTCTACTACCATTCTTGCCAATATTTTATCATAAATACGAAAATACGTTCTATCTCAATTTTTCATTTCATAGAAAGGAAATTTTCTTTAAAAAGCGAAATAGAAAAGTAGTATGGAGTGAAAGGAGTTACGACATTGAAAACCTACTTTTTAACAGCATTTGATAAAAGTGGAGAGAAATTGTTAGATGAAACGATTCAGGCAGAAAATGATCAAGAAGCGAAAAAACTCGGTGAAGCCCGCTTAAAAGAAGCCAATTGCCATGAACATACTCACCGCCTTACATCCCCCGCGGGGCAATTGCTTTTGTTTCATCGGTAATAATTAACCCGATGCTGTAAGCCAGCACCGGGTTATTTTTAAAATCAAGCTTCTTCATATTATATTTTTTACTTTCCCGGTTAGCGCCGGACACTGGATCTATTTTCCCGCACTTTTAATAAAGAGCGCCTTGATCGGATCTGAAGTAACTTAAGCGAAAAGCTTGTTTAAACAAAAATATTCTCTGTCTACTGCATTGGATTGGCAAAATCATTGATGAGAATGCGTACATTGTCTCCCTGTTGGATGACTCCTGGCCGCTCAACCGCGCATACGATCCCGCGTCGTCTGTAGGCCGTACGGACGAACTTAGCCGCCAACTTTGGATGTTCTTGAAAATGTTTCTGAATTTCTTCTCCTGGAAATTTGCATGGCTGGTTTTCCCCCATACAAATAAGCCCGGCGCCACTCGGAAACAATATCCGCGATCCGATCGTTAGCTTTGTCAAATCGGGGAATCCGCTCATTAATAGATTTGCTCCCAGCCATTCCGGTAATACTTTTTCAATTCCTAATTGTTCCGCGATTACTTCACATTCTTCAACAGATAAAATGGTGATTTGCCGGCGATTCATAATTTCCGTTCCTCTCGGGTACATCGGCTGGCGTGAATCAGCGCGGCTCGTTATGCCGAAATGCCGGTCACCCGGAATCCCCCCAAATTCGAGTTTTACCTCCGGAATCCGGCGGGTCACAAACGTATCCGGCTGATCGGCAATTAAAATAGCTTCAATGGTAGATTCAACGGTTTTCATTGGCAATTCCCCTCCTGAAAGATGAAGCCCGTTACGTAGCAGCTTGTAAAAATGAATTTCTTCTTTACTCGGTCCATTTGTTTATTTGGGCCGCCCCCTCCTGCTC
>NZ_JBBHZM010000020.1:0-69144 GCF_049843615.1 Fictibacillus sp. Mic-4
CATCATCGGACCCAGCGACAAAAAAATATTCTTTAAATTGGCGCTGTTAAAGACAAATTCACTTATGACTCTCGAATAACAAACAAATTACCCTTTTTCTAAATGTAAGAAATAGACCCGCGTTACCTCTTTGCGGGCCTGTTTCTTACTTCATTTCAAACGTTAACGATTTTTCATATTTCGGAGCGTCTTTTGCGGTCAGCCAGATCGTAATTGTATACGTTCCTGGTTCCAAATTTTTGACCATGATATCCTGAACCCATGATTCTCCTTGTTTAATTTGGAGTTTCGAGAGCACTTGGATAAACATATGGTCTTTCGAGTATTGGTAAACCTGTTTTCCGGTTTTATCCTTTATGGTGTAATCGAATTTTTGCCCCGATTTAAACTGTACTACTTTAACTTGCTCGGTCTGGTTTTTTAATTCATAGCGAAGCAGTGTCATACCTTTTTTTTCTTCCATCACTTTTAAGGAAGGCTCTATGCTTCCAGCGATGATGCCATGTTCGCCAGGCGTCGGTTCTTCCCCGCGTTTTTCATTCTTTTTTCCATCCCCCATGACAGGCGCCCCCTTCTCTGCCTCTTTTTTATCGACAGTCGATCCACAACCGGCCAGAAATACGATCATGCTTAATAGTACGAACCAAATTTTCAAATTTGATCACCTCATGATTAGTTTAGGCTGATTGCTTATTTTTTACTAGTTTAAAAAAGGATTTTCCATATCTTTATATAAATTACCCTATAGACCTGTAATTCACACTGCATCTTAAGGAGGGTTTTAAAGTGAAAATTATCCATGAATCACTTCTTCTGGATATGAAGAAACTAACGGCGGAAGACCGGGCAACGATGAATGAAACGATACTAGAACAGCATAGCAAAGATGAATCTCACCATTCACCTGTTATGCCGGATGTTGTCGTTTTCCCCATTTCAAAAGAAGAAGTGGCTTCTATTTTAAAATTCGCGAATGTTCATCAAATTCCTGTCGTCCCATTTGGCGTCGGATCAAGTTTAGAGGGGCACTGTATCCCACTTAAAGGCGGCATTTCAATCGATTTTCAACTGATGAACCAAGTGATTGAAGTCCGGCCTGAAGATTTCCTTGTCCGTGTCCAGCCCGGCGTTACTCGAACGCAGCTTAATCAAGCATTAAAAAAATACGGATTGTTTTTCCCTGTCGATCCCGGTGCAGATGCGACGATCGGCGGTATGGCCGCAACTAATGCAAGCGGTACGACTAGCGTCCGCTATGGCATTATGAGGGATCAAGTGCGGGATCTTGAAGTGGTGCTGGCCGATGGAACAATTATTCACACAGGCGGCCTTGCTGCTAAATCTTCATCTGGCTACCATATGACCGGGCTTTTTGTCGGATCGGAAGGAACACTCGGGTTGTTTACTGAAATTACATTAAAAGTTTACGGCATTCCCGAGCATATTGCGGCGGGAAGAGCGACATTCCCGTCAATAAAAGAAGCAGTAGATGGGGCGATTTCGCTTCTTTCGGCGGGAATTCAAGTCGCAAGAGTAGAGCTGGTCGATCCTTATTCTATCCATCAAGTGAACAAGCATAGTGAAACCGATTATCCGGAGCTTCCAACATTGTTTCTGGAGTTTCATGGAAACGAAGCGGGATTGAAGCACGATATCCAATTTGCGATAGAACTTCTTGAAGCAAATGGCTGCAATGGACTGTTGTTTGAAACCGATTCGAAAAAGCGGGCAATCCTCTGGGAAGCACGTCATCAGCTTGCATACGCCTTTAAACATGGGCATCCCGGAAAAGAAATGATGTTAACGGATGTATGCCTTCCGCTTTCGGAATTAAGCGGTACCGTCGTGTACGCGCGAAATGTCATTGATCAATCCGGATTGGTCGGCGGCGTTCTCGGGCATATCGGAGACGGTAATTTCCACTCCATCTTGATGTTTAACAAAAAGGATCCGGTTGAAGTGAAGAAAGCAAATGATGTGAATGAAAAAATTGTTGAATATGCACTGGCAAAAGGCGGAACATGTACAGGCGAGCATGGCATCGGGATTGGGAAAATGAAGTATTTAAAGAAAGAACATAAGGATACATTACCGTTAATGAAGATGATTAAGCAACAATTAGATCCAGGCCATATTTTAAATCCCGGTAAAATTTTATAAAAAATCAACTAACCTCCAAAAAGCGCTTTTGGAGGTTTTATTTGGTTCATTTACAAGTCCACTGCCTTACATCGTAATAGCCGCTGTCGATTTTCTCTTTTTCTTTGTGCAATACTTCAAGCAACTCGCCAGGCAAATGACTCGTGTTATAGGTTAAATCAATCCGGTCTTCGGGGGAATGAAGAAGAATCGAAAACAGCTCTTTCGTTTTCATATTCATCCCATGCACATTTAGAAAATTCAAGTCAGTTGCCCGATAACAAAAAAAGATTCGAAAACGTTCCTCCATGTCCATCCCGCTTTCTTTTTAGCACCAGTATAGCCAGTAAAAACTTACGTTAAACGATCGTCCACTGAAATCGGCAATTGAATTTCCACCCGTGTCCCGCGGCCTTCTTCACTAAAAAATTGAATCGAGCCACGATGCTCTTTCACAATTGAAAAACAGACCATTAGGCCAAGTCCTGTCCCCTTCTCCTTCGTTGTGTAAAACGGTTCCCCGAGCGTAGTGAGCCGGTCTTTGGGTATGCCCCCGCCTTCATCTTCTAAAATGGCCCGCACGTTTCCATTTTGATAAAAAGCGGTCAGTTGGATCAATCCTCCATTGTCCATTGCTTCAATTGAATTTTTCAATAAATTAATAAAAAGCTGCTTCATTTGATTTCCAACACAATAAACGGGAGGAAGGTTTGAATCGATATCGCACTTGATTTGGATGTTTTTCATAATAGCCTGGGTATCAAGCAGCCTGACAACACTATACAACAATTCATTAAAATTTCTGTATTCATATTGGACAGCCTGGGGTTTTGCGACAAGCATTAATTCACCAACAATATCATTAATACGGTCCAATTCTGAAAGCATTATATCGATATATTCCATTTTCATTTCATCTTTTGCTTCCTTTAACAGTTGGGCAAATCCTTTTAATGACGTTAAAGGATTGCGGATTTCGTGGGCTACGCCTGCCGCGAGTTCCCCAAGCACAGAAAGCTTCTCAGATTTTCGCATCATTTCTTCTGCCTGCTTTTTCTTCGTCATATCCCTGCCAATCATGACAATGCTTTCAATCTCGTCTTTTTCATTAATCACGGGAACTCCGCTCATTTCAATATCGATCCAATTTCCGTTTGCATGTTTGATTCGCACATCAATTTTAAACGATTTTTTCTCTATGACTGCGCTTTTATATGTATCGATGAACCGGTCTATATCTTCTTGATGAATATGGGAGAGCATATGTTTGTGTACATATTGTACTTCGAAACCTAATACATAATAATGGGAAGGGGAAGCATAAAGAACTCTTCCTTTAGTATCTAACACGACCATTAAATCCGTTGAATGTTCGGCAATCACCCTGTATTTTGCTTCGCTTTCCCTGAGGGCGCGTTCCACCTTTTTCTGCCTTGTAATATCTCTATAAATGAGGACAAAACCGATGACCTCTCCCTCCAAATCTTTAATCGAGGAATAGGATATCGATACATCGATCTTCTCCGCGCTTTTTCGAAGCCGTTGGGTATTATGTATAGGGAGGGATCCCCCTGATTTCAAATGATGGATAATTCCATCTACCTCTTTTTCATGTTCAGATGGAATGATAATTCGTGTTTTCAACTCGTTTTCTTGCAATTCCCGCACACTCCAGCCAAACATCTGCTCAAACGACTGGTTGATTCGGATAATGTCTTCATTTTTATCTAAAATAAGAATGGCGTCTGATGTGCCTTCTAACACGGATTCTAACAATTCAAGCGCAACCGTTAATTCTTCTTCATTTTTAGGTGCCATTCTCCTTCCACCCTTCATATGCAATCTTCTATACTATTTAGAAATAAGTGGTCGTAATCCTTCTTCATTTATCATTTTTTTGCAAGAAGACGTAAAAAAAGAGAAGCGGATGCCCGCTTCTTTTTTATACCGCTTTAACTGCTTCTTTCAACGTTTTGCCTGGCTTAAATGCCGGTACACTGCTTGCTGCGATCATAATTTCTTCACCTGTTAGTGGATTGCGCCCTTTTCTCGCATTTCGATTACGAGTTTCAAAGGTTCCAAAACCAATCAATTGAACGCTTTCACCTTTACTAAGAGCTTCAGTAATCGCATTAAGAACGGCTTCGACCGCTAACGTTGATTCTTTTTTATTCATGCTGGTAGCTTCTCTTACCGCATTCACAAGGTCTTGTTTTCTCATAAGTGAAACTTCCTCCTCAAAAACTAGTTTTAATCTTGCTTTGCTACCATTATGACCAGGAATATATTTTTTATACACGTTTCCGAAAAATAGAGATAATCAGTAATAAAAATGGCAAGAACACTCCAAATACCAATGAATAAGACGTCCAAATGTTCAAAGCGACATAATAGAAAAAAACGATGTTCGGAAACATAAGAATTGATAAAACCACCGCAATTATCGCAAACGGCATAATAAGAAAACGATAGTCCCTAAAATGAAGGCACTGGGCAAAACCGAGCACGGATGCATAAAAACAAACCGTAATTTTAATGATCGTTCCAATGAACCAAATTCCGCCGAAGACCGCCTCAATCCGCGCCGGAAAATTTCCGATCGTTATTTTTTTCGCTAATACATATGGCGCAAAAAAATTAACGGACGTTAAATAATGGCCGAAAATAAGGATAGAGAGCGCAGTTATAATAACAATGATCAATCCCCCAACTACGGTTCCGGTCAGGAAAGCTTTTTTTGCCGCGGATTGATCATTCACGTAAGGAAAAATCATTAAAAAAATGACAAAATCTAAAAAAGGGATTCCGAGAAAAATATAGCCCGCCCGCATTATGGATAACGTCCCATGTTCATAGACCGGCTGAATTTTCTGCCAATCAATATTGGGCATAGTTGCTATAATGATAAGAATAAAAAATAAAATAAGCCATGGAAAAATTAATTGGGCCGTACGGGCAAGCGATTCAAGCCCAAGTCTTGTCCCATATATCATAACGGCTGTCGCAAGTAGAATAATCGCTTGTAAAGGTGTATTCGGCATGATTTGTGTTGTCATAAAATCTCCAAGTTGCCGCAGTAAAGCTGCCGTTAGAGATAAGAAATAAAAAATATAAAGAAAGGAAAGCGGTTTGCCGATCCATTTTCCAAGTAATTTTTCACACGATTCTACTAAAGTATATTCGCCATTCTTTTTTCCTAGCGAACTGTATAAACTAACAAATAATAAACCAAAGATTACACCAAATACAGCCCCGATCCACGCATCTTGTTTTATTTCAAGGGTAAGGAGCGTTGGGATAAGCATCGCCGCACTGCCAATGGTAAACATGGTCACTAAGATTGCAAATTGACTGCTTGATATTTTCCCTTTTTCAATCATTTTTTCACCCCATCTATTGACCATATGCAAATCCCTCTACCGTTACATTCTCCAAAATCATCCAATTTAATACATTTCCTGGCTTTTTCAATAGTACTTTCGAATGATCTTAACGTTAGACACATAGATTGAACCATGAACGTTTTTTAGGGGGAATGTTATGGCGTATGAAATCATTCATCCGTGGGAAGAGCATGCCTTTTGGCTGGAAATTTTGGAAGACCATGCGTATTTCATCCGTGATTTCTTATCACCGGATGAAGAACGCTGGGTAGCCGGGGCTCAATATTATATTCATGCTTTTTCTCAATTAAGAAAAAAGTTGCAAACCATCTCCCTCCAGGAGACCGAGTCTTCGCAAAAAATGATCGAATTCTCAAATGAAGCTTACCCGGTAGCTTACGGATATTATCAATTTGAAGGGCACTTGCAACGGCTTCGGATTGAAAACAAGGTGAATTTAAATTTAACGCCGACTTATTTAAACGGCACATTAAACGAAAATCAAGAATATTTGCGGTTACTTTCCTTTTATCGAAACGGAGAAACTCCCCCGATTCTTTCACTGGTTGAATTGCTAGATCTATGGTTGGAGGACCAGGTTGGCCATGCCGCACTTTTGATTCGCAGCATAGATGGTGTAGAACTGCCGCTCGTAAAAGAAACGGAACAGTTTAAACAGCAATTTGAAGCCCATATGGTAAAAAACGAAGCCATTAAAGGCTATTTAAGATTTACACCGCAAAATTTCCCTGCACAAATCCATTTTGCAAGAAATGTAGCATTATCTGTCTCAGGATTTACCCGGCTAGTCGAACACGCCGTTCAGCTCTTTGAAAAAGAAAAAATTTTTACCCAAACAACCCTTCGATTTTTGGAACACCACTTTCCAGAAGCGTGTTACTTTTTAAAAAAATTATCACATTACGCACCCGATATTCACTATCCGCCTTGTAGCTTGTCAAAACCTTCATTTCGAAAAAAATAAGAGAATGACTCACCTGTTAGAGTCATTCTCTATTCATCCACCCATTCTTTTCTCAGTGCGAAAAGCTCCCTTAACTCAGAAGTTGAAAGTTCGGTAATCCAGTTTTCGCTTGAAATCACTTTTTCGCTTAATTCTTTTTTGTTTTCCAGCATCTCATCAATGCGTTCTTCCAATGTCCCGAGCGTGATCAGTTTATGGACCCGGACAAACCGTTTTTGTCCGATCCGATGGGCGCGGTCGGTCGCCTGATTTTCAACAGCAGGATTCCACCAGCGGTCAAAATGGATGACGTGATTCGCTTCTGTCAAATTCAATCCCGTTCCACCCGCTTTAAGCGACAGGATGAAAACCCCATTTTCACCACTTTGAAAACGTTCAATCATTTCATCTCGTTTTGCTTTAGGAATACTGCCATGTAAATAAAGAACAGGCTCTCCCCACTTCTTCTCAAGAAACTCGCGGATCATATTTCCCATTGAGATGAATTGCGTGAAAATGAGACAGCGTTCTCCTTCATCGCGAATGGCTTCTAACAGCTCGACCATTTTTGCAAATTTATTCGACCTTTCGTCAAGCCTTTTCCCTTTCTCTTCTTTTAAAAACAGAGCGGGATGGTCGCAAATTTGCTTTAACTTGCCTAACATCGCAAGGATCAATCCGCGTCGCTTCATTCCCGTCAACTCTTCCAACTGCTTAAACGTATCCTGAATAATTCGTTCATAAAGTGATGCCTGTTCAGCCGTCAAATGGCAATATTCCTTGATTTCTTGTTTATCCGGCAAATTTAGCTGGACGATCGAGTCCTGCTTCGTCCGCCGCAATAAAAACGGTTGAACGAGACGCTTCAACTGGTTTAGCCGGGCATTGTCATTCTCCCGTTCGACCGGCAAGACAAACCTCTTTCGAAAAGCCGCCTCACTCCCAAGATACCCTGGATTCAAAAAGTCAAAAATAGACCATAATTCAAGTAGCCTATTTTCAACAGGTGTTCCGGTTAAAGCGATTTTATGGCGGCCTTTCATGCGGCGGATCGTTTTCGATTGTTTCGTGAAGCTGTTTTTAATATTTTGCGCTTCATCAAGGACAATCGCATTCCATATTACTTTGGAAATCTCTTCTTCATCAAGCTGTGCCGTTGTATATGATGTAATAACAACATCCGCTTCTTGAATCGACTTCGCGAATTGATCGCCTTTTGCCCTATTTCCTCCATAATGAAGATAAACATTTAAATCAGGTCCAAATTGCTTCAGCTCTTTTTGCCAGTTGCCAATTACCGAAGTAGGGCAAATGAGCAATGCCGGCACATCTCTTTCTTCATTTTCTTTGACATGAAGAAGATAATTAATCGTCTGTATTGTTTTCCCGAGCCCCATATCATCGGCCAGACAGCAGCCGAGACCAAACTTGCGGAAAAATTGCATCCACGAGCTGCCAACCTTCTGATACTCGCGAAGGCTCCCGTTAAATCCTTTCGCTTCGTTTGATACTGGAATCGACTTGACTTCGGTTAACTGCTCTATCATTTTTGCAAAATATTGATTTAACTCAATCGAAAAATGCCTAATTTGCGAGGTATCTTCTTGTTCGTCCGTTTCCGCTCCTTTTAACAAGTGTTGTTCCAAAATATCTTTTAATTGCAGGCCATTTTTGTCAACGGACTTCATGACCTGTTTCACTTCCTTAATAAAGGCCGGATCGAGCTTGAACCATTTCCCGCGTATTTTTATCAACCGGCGCTTGCTGTCTACAAGCTTCATAAACTCTTCTTCGCTTAATTCTATTTCTCCGGTTGAAAGTTTCCAATCAAATTGAATAATCGAATGTAAACCGACAAATGATGAAGCATATTTGCTTGAAGAAGACTTTACTTTCGCCTTTAGCGTTGGCTGCAATTCTTTCAACGCTTCCCACCACTCCGGAAGCACAACCTGAAGTCCTGCCTCATTAAGCAGCTCGCTTTTTTCATTTAAAAAATCCCACGCCTGTAGTTCAGTCAGATTTCGCTTGAATGTGCCATCTTTATTACGTAAAAAAGGAACGAGCTCCGAAGCGACTTTCAAATCTTCTGTCACCCGTGATTGATAAGGTGCCCATTCTTCAGGAAGATCCCGTATTGAGTCTGTCCATTCAACCGAAAGCGGCCCTTTTTTCTCTTGGAGCATCAATTTAACGTTCCAATGCCGTTCGTCTTCTTCCGGTTCAATTAATTTAAATATAGTATAAAAGGGGGCAAGATCCTTTTTCCATCCAATTTTCGCAAGCCATGTTTCCTCCGAAAGCGTATCATAGATCGTTGCTTGTTCCAGAAGATGCTCAAATGGAAAACGGTCGAAAAATTCCTCTTCGGCGTCAAGCATTTCCGGCTCGGATTGGGCAAGGTTATCAAGCGCGGCGTTGACCCAATCTGGCACATGATCAATGCCCTGGACAGCCCATCCCCACACTCCAGCTTTCCAGGCGGCAAAATCTGGTTTAACTTGCTTATTTAAAACGGCCTTCATAATAATGCGTGCGGTTTCGATCATCTCCCACGCAGAGGCGCTCCAGTTTTCCTGCTTAATAAAAAAAGAAGGATAATTGGAAAAAAGCTTAACCGCACTCCATGGCGATAAAAAAATAAGCGAATTTTTTTCACAGTTAAGAAACGTCCCATAAAACGATTCTTCATGCCGCGCAAAAAGAAGAGATTTCCAGTCATCGATATGAAGAATCTCGTCTTCTTTTTCCGCCCATAACATGACACCTTTGTCACCAACCCATTTTGCGTGATAAACTGTGTCAATAACATTAATCATGAAATTAGCTTTCCTTTCTTCAACTCTTCTTGAAAAGCGCGCAACCGGCTATATTCATCGCTCAATTTTTCAATAAATTGCTCAAACCGTTCTTCCCGTTTCATTTTTTTATAAATCGTTTTTAATTTTTTTAAAAAGTAAACAGCAAGCTTGTACGACTTCCTATTTTTTTCACGGATCAGTTTATCAACCGATTGATGGTACAAGGGAAGGAGAACTTCACGATTTTCATTTTCAACTTCCTTTAAGTCTGCGCCATTGATAAGCGATGGCGAAAATCCCATTAATAAATAAAGTTCAACCCACCGCTCGAAATGTTGTTGAACAAGCAAATATTCACCGTATTCATGAAACGTAATAGGTAAAAATTCAATCAGCAATTGTTCATACTCTTCTTCTTCACCCGTATATTGAGCGTATTTCCAGAAAAAATGCAAATAATCATGTATTAGCTCTCTTGCCTCAGCATCCCGATAGTAGTACCCGAGAATGCGCTTGAATGTTGGTTTTAACGCCAATAGCCATTTAAGCAGATCGTCCCACTGCCTCCAGCTAAACAAAAGTTCGATCCAAACCATCGAATGATAAACCGAAAATTCTTCCATCTGGTCGACTCTCTCAAATGTTTCTTTCAAATCCCCTTTTAAAAATGAAAAATGGGCGAGTGCCATATCTAAAAACAACGCTTTCGAACCGGCTTCTTTTTCTTTTAGCAATTGTTTTTCATAGGCTAAAACCCATTCTTTATCGTAATAAAAAGTCGCCCAGCCGATTTGAAACACAAGAAAAATGCGATCGGAATATTTTGGCGGTAGTTGAAAAACGGATTGAAATTCTTTTAAACTTTCTTCAACTAATTGCAAATAGTTTTTTCTTAGTTGAGATGGATCCGCCTGTTGTGACGTTTCAAACATTCCGTCGACCAATTGGTTCAATACTAGAGAAAAATGGGATTGTAGATACTCGGGAATCCCGAATTTTTTTTCATAGTCTGCTAAGCGCATTAATGTTTCCAGCTGAACATGAAATCGATATAATAGAGCAATATTATCGTCTGAAAATTCCCCGGCATTCAGCAACCGAGGGTAGTATTCTTTATGAATGTGGGAGAAACTATACTCTTTCCCCTCCACCATTTGGCGAAACGAAAGTTGGCGTAATTTTTGTTGTTCAAATTGATCAAAGCAATCATTAAAAAACGCCTTCCAGCTCGCAATTGAAATCTCATCTATATGTTGTTTCTGTTTTTTTTCAATGATTGTTTCAGGGACACCGAGATCCCACAATTCTTGTTTGCTCTCATTTTCCCTGTCCATTTCTTTCATTTCCTTTCATAAAAACGATTCATCCCTGTGATCGGGCAGTGATCCTTTATTTTGTGCTATTTCTTCATTATATCAAAAACAACAGATGCTCATTCAAATAACCTCTTGATCCATTCTGCATCTTTCTGGAAATAAGGACAAAGTTGGATATAAGTTTACATATTATTATTAAAACTGGACTTTTTTCTCAAATGGTGTAGCATTAATTCGAAATCGTGTTACAATAGTAACGAAAATGGCGAAATTTATTGTCATTGTTCTCAACTTCAACTTAGATGATGTCGAAAACTTTTTCCAATAACTTGATAAAGACGGTCTTATTTCGATAAAAAGAACGAAAACTATAGACAGTGTTCTACTTTAACTTTTACATAACCAATGAGTGGAGATTCATATAACTATTTTTTAGACAAGGAGGGTAATCGTTCACGAAAAACAAAAACAGCACCGTCATTCACATTTTACTATCCCATCAGTTTTTCGTAACGACGTCGGCATGGTCGAAAATCAGCAAACTATCCTTTCCCAAATTTCTCTTTTGCGGGATGAGCTATATGCCATCGGCAAACAAGTTGGAGATAATTTAACACACCCCGATCTTCTTAAAATTAGCCAAAAGTTAGATAAAGTTTTATTTCAGTATCAACAACTGCGAAAAACCGGTCGATAATAAATATGAGCAGTTTACAATAAACGGATTTTCTTATAATAAAAATTCTATTAGAAAGTGTGAAATAAATGCTGTTACAACAAATTGAAGACAAGCGTGAAGTTTTATTATGTCTTGGCAAAACTTATGGTTTAACGGCAGAAGAAACGATTAAGTGCAGCCAGGAACTTGATGAACTGTTAAATCTTCTATTGTCCAACCGTTCAACAAATAGAAAGTCCTTTTATTATTGATGATCGCTTCATGATGACTTCATTGGCCCTGACAAAACTTGTTCGGGCCATTATTTTTGCCCAACTTGAAAAAAATGGATTTATTTCAGTCGAATTTTGCCAATGAAATAAACATGTAATGTTACTGTTACTTCCTCCTAACCCCCCTGTCATACTCCGCTTGTATAATTGGGCACTGAGGTTAAGTTAACCCGTTATACAAATTTGACAGCAGAAGCGCTTTTCCAAAATAGAACTTGCTCTATTTGCCGCTATCTGCAAAATCTGGAGGAGGTATTACATATGCTCAAGAAAGTACTCGCGGTTGGGGCGATGGCCGGAATGATGTTTTCATCTCCGCTTGTCAGCCACGCTGCCTTAGGGGACCAAACGCTAAAAAAGGGAATGCAGCATAATGATGTAAAAGAGCTTCAACAGAAATTGATGGATAAAGGATATTTTCAATATAAAGAAACAACAGGATATTATGGAGATATCACGAAAGAAGCTGTCAGCGACTTTCAACGGAAAAACGGATTGAAAGTAGACGGAGTTGTTGATGAAGATACGGTTAAAGCGTTGAAAAACCCTTCGTCTGTTTCCAATCTTTTAAAAGAAGGCGATCGTGGCCATGATGTTTCCGGCCTGCAAAGTGAATTAAAAGACCGGGGATATTACGATTATACGGTTGACGGCATCTTCGGGCCAATTACATTAAATGCCGTAAAAATGTTCCAAAAAGACAGCGGCATTCGTGTTGACGGAATTGCAGGCCCTGAAACATTTAACGCATTGTACCACGAAGCAGGTACTGCGGCTTCTAAAGAAAACCATGAGGCACCTGCTGAAAAGAAAGACAGTGAACGTCCTGCCCCTAAGAAGGACTCTCAAACTACGAAAAAAGGAACAGCAGCTAAAGCGCCTGAAGGCAAGACTCTTTCTGTTGAAGCGACTGCCTATACGGCAAATTGTTCAGGCTGTTCCGGGGTAACCGCAACTGGCATGAACTTAAAATCCAACCCAAATGCAAAAGTCATTGCGGTTGATCCGAATGTTATTCCATTAGGTACAAAAGTATACGTTGAAGGCTACGGTACCGCAGTCGCAGCCGATACAGGTGGCGCGATTAAAGGCAATCGCATCGATGTCTTTATGCCATCAGAAGATCAAGCAAACAACTGGGGAAGAAAACAGGTTAATATCACCATTTTAAATTAATCATTGCTCACAAAAAGAGATGGGAAGATTCCCATCTCTTTTGTTTTGCAGGCTGGATTCCGTCTACAGCTAAACCTCAGCTGTAGTAGACTCACGCATTAACCTCCTTTTTTTGAAACAACCGGTTTGCACAATATTCGATAATATCGCTCCTTCTTACAATGCCGATAAAAACCTCCTGGTCATCGACGACCGGCACGAAATTTTGCGTCCTCGCGAGACTAATCAAGTCTTCCATTTCCGCATGAATATGAACAGGCTTAATAGTTCTATCCGGCTCAATGATCGAAATGGAAAATCGATGACTGGTTTGAAACGTCAACCCTTCTTTATTTTTCAACGTCCAGAGCAAATCTCCTTCTGTTAATGTTCGTATATATCTCCCCTTTTCATCAAGAACCGGGACAGCTGTATAACGATGGTACTCCATTTTCTCAAGCGCCTGACGGATCGTCGAACTCGTTTTTACATAAGCTACTTCTTCTTTCGGCAATAAAAAAAATGCAACATTCATTTTTGATTCCTCCTCATTATCATATGAAATCGCTTTCAAAACAGGTGATTCTATTTTTATATGGTATAAGAATACGCCATCTTGCACATCCTCCTATACAAGGAGTGATGTTAATGGAAAGAGAACAGTTCGTTGCTGTACAAAAAAATGGAGACGGTGACATTACTGCATTTAAGACCGATTCCGGGCGCGTTCTTGATTATCAATCCGCACTTCAAGAAGTAAAAAACGGTAATATTGCTAATGTAAACACATTTAAAGGAAGAGACGGCGAGGAATATATACGCAGTAATGCGGATGGTGATCCTTCAAACAATTTAGATAATTTGCCTACCTTTTAATCATAACAAAAAGAAAAAGAACCTGCCATCAATTAACCCGGCAGGTTCTTTTTCGTGAGCAAAAGTTTTTTTATGCGAGTTGGGCGGATGTTGTTAATTGAGCCGCAAGTTCAGAGGCTTTTTCTTTTGCCGCTGCTAAAATTTCTTCCGCACGATCAGGTGTTGCCGCCATTCCTTCTACGAAGAGATGATGGTAGTCCGTAATACCGATAAATTGCATGATCGATTGGAGATAGTTATTTGTAAATTCCAATTGAGCAGCCGGGCCTTCAGAATAAATGCCTCCACGCGCTTGAACGTGTACGACAGTTTTATCTTTCAACAAGCCTTGAGGGCCATTTTCCGTATATTTAAATGTTTTGCCCGCAATCGTAATATTATCAATGTATGCTTTTAATAATGGCGGATAGCTTAAGTTCCACATTGGAGTCGCAAACACATAAACATCAGCGGCTAAAAACTGCTCTAAAATTTCGTTCATCCGACCGACTTTTGCCGCTTCTTCTGCTGTTAATTCTGCTTGGACAGCAAATTTCCCCCATGCGCTAAGTACAACTTCATCAATTAACGGAATGTCTTCCTTGTATAAATTAACGGTTTCAACCTCAGCATCCGGTTCATTTTTTAGCCATTCTTCTAGAAAATGTTGGCCAAGCTGAAGGCCGAACGATTGGTCAACGGCTTTTGGATTGGAGTTAATATAAAGAATTTTAGTCACTGTTTTCTCTCCCTTTTGAAAATTAGTATTATTACCATTTTGAATTAACTACCTTTTAGTAAGTTAAATCCTATATGGATTGTATTTCATCTACTTACTTTTGTCAAGTAATTAACAAAATGTTTTATTCTATACAAAAGAAAAAGTACCTGTATCAGGCACTTTTTCTTTTATTTCATCCCTTTTCCTTTCGTTAAATGGCACGGAACCCCGTAGCCTATCGTTCCTGGCTCCGACATTTTTTCAATATACGCAATTCCCCTTGCACATTTTGTTCTACACGCAATGCACGTATCGCTTGTCACCATCTTCATCGTGTGCTCATATTTATTACGTCCCGGGTCCATCCCTTTTTTGACAACCTTTTTTTTGCCAGCTTTTTTTGCCATTTCAATCCCCTCCCACAACACTTCCTCACATTGTATGAGAGAAGACAACTGATTGACATATGGAATTTTAGGTTATTAAACAAAATAGTGTATGTTATACGAAACTTAAAATTTCACAGCCGAATGAATAGGGTATTTCACCCTGTATGAATTTTCTTCAACTCTTGTTCATGAATATTTCTCTTCCTTACAGATACATCTATCATAAATATATACTGGCGCGTGGACGGTGCGACTGCCCATAAGAAAAAAAGACTACCTAGTAATACAGGTAGTCTTCATCATATTTCATTTCTAATTCGATTGAAGCATTAGTTGCAAGTGCTAAAATATAGTCACTGTCTTTACGGTCATAGGACATCATGAATTCATCTAATGACATGTTGTATTTCTCCCAGACCACGTCAAGTAACCAATTGGTATCGACTTCAAAATACTCGCCGTCAAATCGGTCGATTTTAACCTTTTCACCTAAATACATGCCTAACACTCCTTTCAAAAGAGGTTAATTCTGCATCAGGTATTTCAAATAATATACTTTCATTATAAAGCACGTATTAAAAAAATCAACCAATAATATTGCAAGCCTCGTTTCATATGGCTCCAAAACGGGTAAAGGTTCACTAAACAAAAAGAACAGGCCGCTGTTGCCTGTTCGTAGATGTTACATTTTCTTAGCGCTCACATAACGCGGACCCCAATACGTGTTGTGGAGTGAATCGATTTTCACACCTTTTGATGAAGTCGCGCTAATAAATTTGTTATCTCCAATATAGATCCCAACATGTGAAACGCCTTTTCCAGACGTATTGAAGAATACAAGATCTCCCTTACTTGGCCTGCTTACTTTCGTTCCTTTTAAATACATCGCTGATGAACTGCGCGGGAGATTAATCGACGTTGCTTTGTCAAATACATAGCCTACATAACCGCTGCAGTCAAATCCGCTTGGGCTTGTCCCGCCCCAACGATATGGCACCCCGATATACTTTTTCGCAGTGCTTACGAGTTTATCCGGGCTATAGCTTCGAGAGCTTGATGAAGATTTTGTCGCTTTAACTCCAAGTGCTTTAAATACTTGTGGTCCTGCAATTCCGTCCACTTTAAGTTTTTTCGCTTTTTGAAGCTTTTTCACTGCCGCTGTCGTATATTTTCCGTAATATGTAGTCGTTTTTCCTTTATATGTAAAATAACCTTTTTTCTTTAACACTTCTTGAAGATCTTTCACTTCTTTATGATTCATACCTTGCTTTAATGTATGATCCCCTAATGCGGCATGACCAACAATCGGATTAAACGCGAGTATTCCTGCAAGTACCGTTCCCATTACCAACTTCTTCAAAGCATGTATCCCCCTATACCATTCATTCTTTTCTATGTAAGTTTGTCAAATTATTCATTGCTGTTTTCTATGATTAGATTTTATCAACAAAATGTGACATGAACGTTTTAGAAATATTACACTTACATTACAAAATGGGATTATTCCGATAATTTGTGACGAAAAACCTATCGTTTCCCCTTAATTTCACATGAAAATAAAGAAAATCCGGTCGAAATTAAGCAATAAGATCTAGACAAAAAATGTGCATGTTTATTTCAGTTGCGAACACTGTAATAAAGTTGTTAGTTTTTCTTGTTCAATGTGAGGGAATTGTAAGGGTATAATGAAACTGGAAGCTAAAAAGAATAAGCAGTTTTTTACTATTTATGGTAGAATAGAAGAACGTTATTATAGAAAAGGAGAACAATATGTTTCAAAAACTCAAAAAAAATATATTACCTTTATCTCTCATGCTGTCTATCCCTTTATTACATCTTATATATGAACATTTAAATAATGGGGATGACGGTGCAAGAATTCTGGTAACAACCATTGATCTACACATTCCTTTTCTAAAAGTTTTCATCATCCCTTATGTTTTTTGGTATGTTTACTTATTTATCATGTTTACCTGGCTATGTTTTGCTGACCGTCCAGTTTATTATAAAACGCTGCTCAGCTTGACGATCGGAATGGGAATTTGCTATATCATTTATTACTTTTTCCAAACGACTGTCCCAAGGCCGGAAGTTACCGGAACAGATTTATTGTCATCGATGGTTAAACTTATCTATGGCTCTGACCAGCCGTTTAACTGTTTTCCAAGCATCCATGTGTTTAGCAGTTATTTAATGATCCTTGCCATTCGCCACAGCCAATTGAAAAATCGCTGGAATGTCACACTTATCACGTCTATTTCCTGGTTAATCATTTTATCAACCATGTTTGTAAAGCAGCATGTCGTCCTTGACGGGATTGCCGGTATTTTACTTGGCAATACACTATTTACCATCATTTATTATTTCGAGACGGGGTATGCATTTAGCCTGGTCAAGCGAATATTTACTAAAAACAAAAAAGCTACCGAATCGGTCAAATGATTCGGTAGCTTTTTTATTGGATGCTTCAAGTCATAAATTGCTTCTTCTAAAAATAAATATGAATGAAGAAAGGGGTTGATATCCGATGGAGGAGAGAAATGGACAAATTCAAGAGCAAGAACGAAATGTAGAGCACATGCATTCTCTTTGTAAACAGCATATGTATTGTCATGTCACGTTAACCATGCAAGATGGAACAAAAACACACGGTATTATTTATCAAGTCGACCATCAAAATGTTTATATGTTTATTCCCCAGGACTATGCTGGCCATAGTGGACAATATCCTTCAAGAGAAGAAGGCAGCAATGATGAAAGAATTTGGGGCAGGCCGTGGGGTTGGGGCGGCTGGGGCTGGGGGAGGCCCTGGTTCTATCGGCGGTTTTTCCCTGGATTTTTCCCGCTTGCGTCGATTGCCGCCTTATCTTTATTTCCTTATACGGCTATCCTTTCTATCCTTATCCTTATTATTGGTAAAATTCATGACCAACTGCAAACCCTGACGCAGTTGGTATTTTTTTTGCTCTTTCAAACCAAAAATAAGACGTTATTTACGCATGAAAAGCATAAATAACGTCTTATTCTTGAAACTTCCTTTGCACGAAAAACTTCTTTCCCTTCTTACTAATACGATGCCTTGCAAAATATCAGTTTATTTTTTTCCGGAGTGTGTTCCCGCATACCCACACATCGCAAAATCAGTTTTCACAGGCTGATTTTATAGTGGATGTGATTCTAGTATGCTTCGCTAACGAAAGTCATTGGAATCTACTCCCTTCGCTTGTTATGTACATCATAGCGTATTCCTTCAGAATATGAAACAGCTCTATTAACCTGAATGAACTGATTTTTAACAAAATTTACTGATTCTTTAGATATTTCTTTCAATTTCTTAGTTTTTTGGCTAATTTCTCATTATAGCTGTTAATGTAATGAAATCAACCCTCTTTTCATAATGTTTAATATAGAAAGGAAGTAGGTGGCCATAATGTATATTTTGTACATTTCCCTTGTATTGTTGATTTGTTATGCGGCGATCCATCTGGCTGTTTTTTATAAGAAAGAAGAACGTTCGATGATGGATCACATGATGACAACCATGCAAATTAGTATGTGTTTTGGTTTAAGCCTCGGTCTCTTTTTCGGTATCCTTTATCCTGAAACGCTTTATCTTGCCACGTTATTTGCTATTTTATTCGGCGGCTTTGCCGGATTGTTATATGGCATCCGCTTTTCCTATTTGACCGTGTTGGAAGGCTTTTTTTCTGGAGTGATGGCGGCTATGATGGGGGCCATGCTCGGTGTCATGATACCGCTTGATAAAGCAAACCTTTTGCTCTGGATTTTTATCGCCTTAACCATTGTTTCCTGCCTAATGTTTGTGCGCCAATACTTGGATCATTTGTTTGACAGGTTTCATGTCCTTTTTATTGTTAGTTCCTGCGTCCTTCTATTTGCTTTATTTTTTACATTCCCGAACCCGCCGGAAAAGGCCCCTGCACCGCATGCGGACCATACGAGCGAAATCTGTAAATAGGGACCCCCATATCAAAGCCGTTGTTGATATGGGGGCCTTTTTATTTAAAGATTGATCCGTTTTAAACGCAATGCGTTGCTCACAACCGATACGGAGCTCAATGCCATCGCCGCGCCTGCCACCCATGGTTCAAGGAGGCCAAGCGCCGCAACCGGAATGCCGAGGGTATTATAAAACAATGCCCAGAACAAGTTTTGACGAATGTTTTTAATGGTTTTCCGGCTTAATTCAATTGCTTTCGGAATATGATTTAAATCGCCGCCTACAAGCGTTACATCAGCCGTTTCAATCGCGACATCCGCTCCAGTGCCGATCGCCATTCCGATATCGGCTACCGCAAGCGCGGGGGCATCATTAATTCCATCGCCAACCATCGCCACTCTCTCGCCCTGCGCCTGTAGCGCTCTTACCTTGTCGGCTTTTTCTTCCGGGAGTACTTCAGCAAATACACCGCTAATACCAACCTCATCCGCTATCGCCCTTGCCGTCCGTTCATTGTCTCCTGTAACCATATAAACATCAATGCCCATCTTCGTAAGCTTTTCGACCGCCTCTTTCGATGACTCTTTTACCGTATCGGCAACTGCAATCATTCCTGCTATCTTTCCGTCAACGGCTGCCAACACCACCGTTTTCCCTTCACTTTCTAACCGAAAAATTTCATCCTCATGCTGCTTGAATGATATGTTTTTTTCACGCATGAATTTCCTCGTTCCGACTCCAATCATTTTCCCGCGAATTTCAGCTTCAATCCCGAGTCCGGGGATAGCATTGAAATGGTTGACTTCATATTGTTTTATATTTTCCCGATTGCCGTATTCGACAATGGCTTCTGCCAAAGGGTGCTCCGATAATTTTTCCGCCGCGACGACATATGGCATGACATATTGATGTTCAACAATGTCTGTAACTTCTGGTTTCCCATTTGTTACTGTTCCTGTTTTGTCTAATAAAACGGTGTTAATTTTATGTGCGCCCTCTAAATATTCCCCGCCTTTAAAAAGAATGCCTATCTCCGCTCCCTTACCCGTTCCGACCATAATTGATGTCGGTGTTGCAAGCCCAAGCGCACAAGGGCAGGCAATCACCAAAACAGCGATAGCCACTTCCAATGCTCTGGCAAGGTCCCCCGGGTTTATAACGAAATACCAGAGAATAAATGCAATGAAAGCAATACCAACTACGATTGGGACAAAAATGCCTGAGATTAGATCAGCCATACGCTGAATCGGCGCTTTTGACCCTTGCGCTTCTTCTACAATTTTAATAATTCCAGCAAGAGCCGTTTCTTTCCCGACTTTCTTTGCTTCGATTATTAGCGTACCATTTTTGTTGATCGTCGAACCGATGACACTATCCCCTCCCCGTTTTTCAACAGGCAAAGATTCCCCCGTAATCATTGATTCATCAACGGATGAGGCTCCGGATAAAACAGTGCCATCGACCGGTATTTTGTCGCCAGGTTTAACGATCAATTGATCCCCGACAACAACTTGATCAAGCGGGATTTTCATTTCTTCTCCGTTTCTTACGACAACAGCTTCCTTCGCCTGCAAGTCCAGCAATTTCGAAATCGCTTCTGTTGTCCGGCCCTTTGCGACCGCTTCGAAATATTTTCCTAATAAAATGAGCGTAATTAAGACGCTGCTCGTTTCAAAATAAAGGTTCGAGTGATCGTGCGGATGAATGAATGTTCGAATCGATTCTAGCAAGCTATAGTAGTAGGCGGCAGAGGTGCCTAAAGCGACGAGCACATCCATATTCGCACTTTTATTCTTTAATGCCCGGTAAGCGCCAATGTAAAACGGGCCGCCGATGTAAAATTGAACAGGCGTCGCGAAAATGAACTGAAACCATGGGTTTAAAAAAATGGCCGGCATCGGAAGCCCGATATCCCAAGGAATGTGAGCGACCATTGTATAAAGAAGTGGCAATGAAAGAACGATAGATAAAAGAAGCCTCGTCCGTTTCTCTTTCAGTTCTTCCTCTTTTCGGCTAACTTTAGTCTCACGGTCTTGCTTCAATATCCCTTTATAGCCAAGCTTTTCGATTTTCGCCAACAGCTCATCAACCGTTACGGCTGCTGGATCATATTCGATGATTCCAGTCTCGCCTGCTAAATTGATGGCGGCATTTGATACCCCGGACATCCGTTTTAGCCCTTTTTCAATTCGCGCAGAACATGCTGCACATGTCATTCCTTCAATATCGAGTTCCACTTTTTCTTTTGCAATTCCGTAGCCGAGCTTTTCAATTTTTTGTTCGATCATTTCGAAGGATGTTTTCTCAGGATCATACGCAACGGATGCTTTTTCCATGGCAAGATTGACGTTCGCCTCAACGCCTTCCATTTTATTTAACACTTTTTCAATTCGGACGGCGCATGCCGAGCACGTCATTCCTGTAATCCCGACATTCACACGTTTTTGGCTCATCCCTTTTCACCTCCTGCACCTTTATTATGTTTGATTTTCCACAGCCATAATAAACCATACAAGGCGATTAGGCCGATAATGATTTTTCCCGCCATCGTCCACTTTTCAACATGATAAACCGAAAAAACTTCCATGAATAAAGCTGGCAGTTTTCCAATGCTGCTTGCGATTGCAAATGTTACGACAGACATCTTTCCTATAGCGGATCCAAACGTCACAACACCTGACGGAATAAACGGCAGCAGCCTTAAGTTGATAACCGCCATAAAAGCTTCTCTTCCGTCCATTTCGGCAAGCTTTCTCAGGCGGGGATGTTTATATAATTTTTCTTGAGCGATCGTTTGAAATCCTGCACGATAAATGACAAAAGAGATGATAGCACCTAATGATTCACCTAAAAAAGAAAGAAAAAAGCCTGTCCAAAAGCCGAAAAATAAGATGTTGGCCGCTGTCAAAAAGAAGCTCGGCACGACTCCTAATACGGCGATGACGACACTTATGACTAAACTAATCGCTACCGCAAACGTCCGATATTCATTAAATATAGAAAGGAGTTGATCGGCCATCAAGAGCTTCCCCCTAATTTATCCATTTGTAGCCAACTCCCCAGACGGTTTGCAAATGGTCGTCAATTGGAAAGCCCGCCTTCTTGCACTTCGTCCGTATATTGCGGATATGAGAGTCGACCGTCCGCCCTTCAGTCTCGGAATCCCATCCCCAGACCGCGTCAATCAAATGATGCCGGTTATACACTTTCCCAGGGTTTTTCAAGAGAATGCCCATTAGTTCAAATTCTTTTTTCGTTAAAAAAATGTCCTGGTTCTCATACTTCATTTCATATGTAGCGCCATTGTAAATGAGGCCATTTGCTTCAATCTTTTCGGATGCGCCGCTTCGCCTGAGTACTGCTTTTAATCTGGCAATAAGGATTTCTTCATCAAATGGCTTCGTGACATAATCATCTGCGCCAAGCTCCAATCCTTTCACCATATCATTTTTTTCATCCCGTGCGGTTAACATGATGATCGGAACGTCAGAAATGCGGCGAATGTCCCGGCAGGTTTTCCATCCGTCCTTGTCCGGCATCATAACATCGAGTAAAACCGCGTCAAAGACCGATGTCTCGATTTTCTGAATGGCTTCAATTCCAGAACTCGCCTTTTCACAATCGTACCCATGAGGAGCAAGGTATAGCTTCAGTAATTCGAGCATCCGCTTTTCGTCATCGACAAGCAAAAGTTTACTCAATGGCCTCACCTCTAATCGTAATGATAAAAGTTGTCCCTTTCCCTGATTGACTTTGAACACGAATCGTCCCACCGTGCCTTTCGATGATTTCTTTTGCAATCGAAAGGCCGAGACCAGAGCCTCCCCGCAATCTCGAACGGGATTTATCGACCCGGTATAACCGTTCAAAAATATACGGAACATCCTCTTTCGGAATCCCTTCCCCGTTATCCGATATGGCGAGCTTAATCGTGCCTTTTTCTTTTGTTAATCGTATTTCGACACGCCCGCCTTTGTTCGTATGCTTCAATGCGTTATCCAATAAATTATAAATGACCTGGGAAAAACGTTTCTCGTCAACGCTTGCCCACGCGGGTTCAATGATAAGGCCTAACGATTTTTCCTCTTCATTAAAAACCGGCTCGATCTTCTCATAAATTTCCGTTAACAGTTCGTCCATCCGGACCCTTTCTTTCGTAATGGCAAACTGATTTTTATCCATTTTCGCAAGTTCGAACAGTTCCTTCACAAGCAGCGCCAATTTCTCCGCCTCTTCTTTTATGATATGAAGATAGTGAAGCCGCTCCTTTTCATCGATCGGTCTTGTTGCGATGTCAGCGTACCCTTTTAAATATGTTAAGGGGGTTCGAAGTTCATGAGCGATACTCGCTAAAAAATCATTCCGCTCTTTTTTTAACCGCTCTAAATCATTGGACAGGCTTTGGATTGAAGCCGCAAGCTCACCTAGTTCATCCGCACGCTTTATGGCGGGCACAGGGTGATGTTTCCCCCTGCTGATTTCCTTCGTTATTTGTTTCAAGTTAATGATCGGCATTGTAATGAATTTCGATAAAAAGAATACTAAAATAATGGACAATACGAATGTCAGAAAAGCAGCAAGTAAAAATTGCGAAGTTAATTTATCAACTAAACTTCGGATAGAGGCAGTAGGTGCAAACATATAAACATAGCCTTTTCGTTTTTCATTGTCATAAATAGGAGATGCCGTTACAAGATAAGGATGATCCCGCCAACTTCCTTGAATGACTGCACCTTTTCCACTGACCGCCGGCTTTTTCTTGATCATTTGCTTCATATGTTCCGTAAACGGTTTTGAATAAACGAGCAATCGATTATTGGCGTCGGTGACTGCCACTTTCGTTTCCGCTTCTGATTCCATAAGGGCGACATGCTTCAATGTCATGTCATCAAAATGATGTTCGAGCACATCTCGATGGCTGTTCCCTCTTGCCAATAACGCCTTCTTTTCATCCTCGATTCGATTATGCAATAATCCTGTATATAAGAAAATAAAAAGCACCACGTGAATAAATAAAACAACGGCCAAAAAAAGCGCGCCAAGCTTAAATGAAATGTTTTTCATCAATCTGCACCTCCTCCTTCATAAGCGTAACGATTTCAGAGAAAAAAGTCATGCTGAATTTAATAGCTTCTGTTCTTTTATCAGCCAGTTTAAAACACCTGGAAGCCTTGCTTCCAGGTGTTTGCTCAAGTTTATTTAGATGTTAGTTCGCTTTCGGTGACCCATTTATGATTTTTTACTGGTTCTCCGCCAGTAGTTGACGTGTAATCAATCATATATACTGTCGTTTTTTCTGCAGTTTCAATTGTTCCAGTGGCGCCTTTCATACCTTTCATATGATCAGCTTCTAAAGTAACTTTTGTCCCGGGTTTTAAGACTTTAGTACCTGCATCTTTGATTTCTTCTTGGATGACCCACTTATGATTTTTTACCGGTTTTCCGCCAGTAGTTGGTGTGTAAGTGACAGAATAAGCTATCGTATCATAAGCACCGGCAATAGTTGCTTCAGCTCCATCCATACCTTCCATATGGTCTGCTTTCACAATTGCCTGGCTTCCTACTTTAAAGGCCGGATTCTTTGCTGCTTTTAAACCTTGCGGGATTTTCCCTGAGCTAGAATGCTCCATCTTATTATGATCCATACCTTCCATTTTGCTATGATCCATCCTTTTCTCGTTTTCCGTATTCCCGCTGTTTTTGGCTTTTTCATCACTTGTGTTGGAGCAGGCGCTAAGTACTAAGAAAAAAACGGCAATTAAAGATAATATGGTTTGTTTTTTTAACATGTGAACTCCTCCTTTGCTTCGCAGGATACCAAAAAAATGTGCAAAAATTATGCAGAAACCTCAAATCGAAAATTATGCTTAAAATTTTCGACTTTGTATTTACTAAATTAAAAAGTGTATAGTTTGCTTATTTAATCAAAGCAAGAGGGATGGCAATTGATCATGTCGAATATTTTTAATACTTTATTTATGGGGAGAGGTTAAACATGCAAAAGACTGCATTGCTCATTGTAGACGTTCAAAATGCCATGTTTGATGAAGCTAACCCGATATATGATGGAACACAGCTTCTTAAAAATCTTGAGGATGTAATTCAGAGAGCACGCGCCGCCAACATCCCTGTCTTTTTCGTTCAGCATAATGATGAGGAATTCAAAACTGGTACTCCTGCGTGGGAAATTCATCCTGCGATTGCCCCAATTAAAGGGGACGTTGTCATCCAAAAACGTACGCCGGATTCTTTTCATGGAACTGAGCTTTATGAAAAACTTCAAGCAGAACAAATCAAACATCTTGTTATCGCCGGAAATCAGACCGAGTATTGCATAGATACTACATGTCGCCGGGCATTTAGTCTCGGGTTTCATGTCACACTTGTCAAAGATGCCCACCGGACATGGGATTCCGGTACGTTAAGCGCCAAACAGATCATTGCTCATCACAATCAAGTGTTAGGGAATGCCTTTGCTACGCTTATGGAAACTAAAGAGATCCAATTTTTCTAAAAAAGAAGATTGGAATTGAAGAATTCGGTCCAGGGGGGTAAACAAGGCAAGGTCTTACCCCTTTATGGTATATTGTATATACAAAAATTAGAATGTGACTTGGACGATAAAAGTGTGTAAAATAAATATATAGTACCCTGTATGGGTATATCAGCCTTAAAGTGAGGGATGTTCAATGAGTAACGAAATAATTCCTGATAAAAATAATAAAGAAGAAATGGAAGGTTGTGAAACAAGACACGGGAAAGTTCCGAACGATTTAAAAGTGAATCTCATCAAAAGAATGAACCGGATTGAAGGGCAAGTTCGCGGCATCAAAAATATGATCGAACGGGATGTTTATTGCGATGATATTTTAAATCAAATGTCCGCCGTCCAATCCGCTCTCCATTCTGTTTCTCGATTACTGCTCGAAAGCCATATGAATACATGCGTTATAGACCGCTTAAAAAATGACGACCCGCAAATCATTAATGAATTTATGAAAACTTTATCAAAATTAATGAAATAAATGAATTGACATACGATAGGGGGGTATAGTAACATTAAGCCATAATAAAAATAAAACTTTTTGGAGGGATTGGATATGCAAAATGTAACGTTATCCGTACAAGGAATGTCTTGTAACCATTGTGTCAATTCGATTGAAAGTGAAGTTGGAAAATTAAATGGGGTAAGCGAAGTAAAGGTTCGATTGAATGAGGGAAAAGTGGATGTTACATTTAACTCCGAAGTAGTTTCCCTGGAACAAATCAAAGAAACAATCGAAGAACAAGGCTACGACGTCGCTTCCTGATTAGAATGCAAAACCTCAAATGGTTTAATGACTCAAAAATCATTACATCTATTTTTTTTCTCGCAAGGATATCGTGCTAAGCACATTTAGCACGATATCTTTATAGAATATTTTATACCCTTAAGGGGTATGTGTATATTAAGGAAAGGAGAATACCTTATGAGTGCCGATAAAGAAACAACGATGCAAATTGCCGGAATGTCCTGTGCGGCTTGCGCGATTAAAATAGAAAAAGGCTTAAAAAAAATCGAGGGCGTAAAAGACGCCAATGTGAATTTTACATTGGAAAAATCAAAAATTACGTATGACCCGAATGTAACGGATGTTTCTAAATTTCAGTCTAAAATTGAATCGTTAGGATATAAGGTGGTTAAAGAAAAAGTTGAATTCGAAATTTCTGGAATGACGTGCGCGGCTTGTGCCAACAGGATCGAAAAGAAATTAAACAAACTTCCAGGTGTACTGAATGCGACGGTCAATTTTGCACTAGAAACGGCTTCTGTAGACTATAATTCTTCGGAAATTACTGTCTCTGACATGAAAAACGCCATCTTAAAAATCGGTTATAAGTTGACGGAAAAAACAGAACAAAAAGAAACAGCACAGGGCCATCGACAAAAAGAAATCGAGCGGCAAAAAGGAAAGTTTATCTTTTCGCTCATTCTTTCATTCCCGTTACTCTGGGCAATGGTCAGCCATTTTTCATTCACTTCATTTATTTGGCTGCCAGATATGTTGATGAATCCGTGGGTTCAGCTGGCGTTAGCCACTCCGGTTCAATTTTTTGTCGGCGGTCAATTTTATGTAGGCGCCTATAAAGCACTACGAAATAAAAGCGCGAATATGGATGTCCTCGTCGCTCTAGGAACTTCAGCCGCTTATTTTTATAGCCTTTATTTGTCCATTCAATCGATCGGATCAACCGGGCATATGGTTTCCCTTTATTTCGAAACAAGCGCGGTTCTCATTACGCTCATTATTTTAGGGAAACTGTTTGAGGCAAAAGCAAAAGGTCGCTCTTCCGAAGCGATTAAGAAATTGATGGGCCTGCAAGCGAAAACCGCAACTGTCGTCCGTAATGGTGAAGAAATCGTCATTCCGATTGAAGAAGTAGAACAAGGCGACATTGTGTATGTGAAACCGGGGGAAAAAGTTCCGGTTGATGGTGAAATTATTGAAGGGCGTTCTTCCCTGGATGAATCAATGTTAACCGGTGAAAGTATCCCGGTCGATAAAACAATCGGTGATGCGGTTATCGGCGCAACAATCAACAAAAATGGCTTTCTTAAGATGAAAGCAACAAAAGTTGGCAAAGATACGGCTTTAGCGCAAATTATTAAAGTCGTAGAAGAAGCGCAAGGATCTAAAGCGCCCATTCAACGGCTTGCTGATAAAATTTCCGGCATTTTCGTTCCAATCGTTGTCGGCATCGCCATGATGACCTTCTTCATCTGGTACTTCATTGTCAGTCCCGGTGAATTTGCGGTTGCCTTAGAAAAATTAATTGCAGTATTAGTCATCGCCTGTCCTTGCGCGCTCGGATTAGCCACTCCTACTTCAATTATGGCAGGTTCAGGCCGATCAGCAGAATACGGCATTCTCTTTAAAGGCGGCGAACATTTAGAAACGACTCATCGGTTGAATACGATCATCCTTGATAAAACGGGAACGGTTACAAATGGAACACCTGTATTAACAGATGTCGTAACGAATGGCATGGACGAAAAAGAATTCCTTGAACTAGTTGGGGCTGCAGAGAAAAATTCAGAACACCCATTAGCTGACGCGATCGTCAAAGGAATTACCGATAAAGGAATTACGCCCGGAAAATCTGAAGAATTTGAAGCGATCCCCGGGTTTGGTATTCAAGCAAAAGTCAACGGAAAAACCGTCCTGGCCGGAACCCGCCGTCTCATGAAGAAGTTTAATGTGGAAGTCGGAAGCGCCTTAAAGCAAATGGAACAATTGGAACGGGACGGCAAAACAGCGATGCTGATTAGCGTTGACGGTCGGTATGCCGGAATTGTCGCCGTGGCGGATACGATTAAAGAAACATCGAAAGAAGCGGTTGCGAGATTAAAAGAAATGGGTCTTCAAATCATTATGATTACAGGTGACAATGAACAAACGGCAAAAGCGATCGCTAAACAAGTCGGAATCGATGAGGTGATCGCGGAAGTGTTGCCGGAAGGAAAAGCGGATGAAGTGAAAAAGCTTCAAGCGACCGGAAAGAAAGTCGCCATGGTCGGAGACGGTATTAACGACGCGCCGGCTTTAGCAATTGCAGACATCGGAATGGCGATCGGCACGGGAACGGACGTCGCGATGGAAGCGGCCGACATAACGCTCATTCGCGGTGATTTAAACAGTATCGCCGATGCCATTTTCATGAGCAAAAAAACGATTCGAAATATTAAACAAAACTTGTTTTGGGCATTTGCCTATAATGCTATCGGTGTGCCAATCGCAAGCATAGGATTGTTAGCCCCATGGCTTGCAGGTGCCGCGATGGCATTCAGTTCCGTATCCGTTGTCTTAAACGCACTTCGCTTGCAAAGAGTAAAACTATAACACGGGAGGGGTTATGTGATGGGCAAAATGACGAAATGGGCGCTATAAAATGTAGCTTATCATGTTTCGCCACTATCATTACAAATCGGTGAAATAAAATTTGTACAGAGCATAACTTGTGAATGGCATTGTCTATCAATCAATGCCATTCACACCTCTCTACACAATGGCAGTCGGTTGGCTCCTTCTCAATTTGAATGGTTGAATGGGCAATATGAAACTCTTTTTCAATCAACCCGGCTGCCTGGCGCAGAATGATCTGTTCATCGCTATCTACTTCAATTTTTAAATGGCAAGTTAGCATCGGAAAGTCGGATGAGAGTGACCAGACGTGGAGGTCATGGACATTTTCAACCTTCGGAATTGTTAATAGATAGCGCTCAATCTCCTCAAGCCGAATATGAGACGGTTTGCCTTCCATCAAAACATGCAAAGCATCCTTTGTCACCCTTATGGCAGATGCAAAAACGAGAATTCCGACGATGCTACTTGCAATCGGATCGGCGATCTCCCATCCGAAAAACATGATTAACAACGCCGCGATGATAGCTCCAACCGAGCCGAGCAAATCCCCTACGACATGAAGAAAAGCACTGCGTAAATTTAAATTTTCACTCGTATCGCCTTTCATTAAAATCCAGGCTGCCAGCACATTAATGACAAAACCGATGAGAGCGATGGTGAGCATTCCATTGCTGGCTACGACAGGAGGATGCTGAAACCTTCCTATCGCTTCCCAAAAAATATAAAGGGAAACGACAATTAAAGCGATCCCGTTGAATAACGCCGCAAGTATTTCAAATCGTTTGTAACCGTATGTTTTATGTTCGGTCGATCTCTTCTCTCCTAATTTAAACGCGAGAAGACTGAGTCCAAGAGAGATGGCGTCGCTTAACATATGACCGCTATCTGAAATGAGCGCAAGGCTGTTTGTTATAATGCCTCCGATAATCTCCGCAACCATAAAGCTGAGGGTAAGTAAAAATGCCAGTAAGAGAGACTTTTTATTCTTATGATGAATATGGTGATGATCGTGTCCATGTCCCATTATATTCACCCCTTAATATATGTGTATATAATCATATATTAATATATTGGATTCGAATAGTAAATACAAATTAATTATTCCCGGGTAAACGGGGAAAAACACTTTAAAAAACAAAGAAGCCGGCCCTCTTTAAAAGAAAACCGGCTTTTTACAGTTAAAAATGGATAAATCCTTTTCCAATCGAGACAATGACAATTAAGACAATAACAATAAAGATCCATAGCACTGCGGTAGGTTTATTAGTGTTTCCTTTCGTTCTTGCCAATAACATTTCCATCGTACCGATAAGCCATAATGCTAACAGACCTTTAATAATATAAATCGGTTGAAAATGAATACTTATTAACAAGCCGATACCGGAAACCACCATAATGACGTAAAAAAGGCGTAAAATCATATGTATTATTTTTCCGGCCTTTAGCTTTCCTGCTTTTAATAAAAAGAAAGCGATGACAAACAAAACAATCATAATGATCCATGTATCCGCATGTGCATGATATAATCCGTTAAACATTTTTTCCTCCTTGTTTCCACTATTTATAAATAGTATAACAAAACTTTTGAATGACGGAAAATTTTCAAAGGCAACTACTTCTTACATCTTTGTGAACGGAACAAAGTTGCATAGCAATTTTGTTCTGCGGTGAGAAATGAAATATTAGATTTGCCGCAGAATAGCAGATTCCGTTTATTCACATTATAGACACTATCATTTCCTAAAACGAAAAACATCCCTTTCGTTCATCGAAAGGGATGTTTTTTTAAGCAACCGCTTGTTTCTTTTCTTTTACCATATCTACAAAGTATTGATGCATGCGGAAATCATCTGTAAGTTCCGGATGGAATGAAGCGCATAAGAAGTGTCCCTGTCTGGCAGCTACGATTTTGCCATCATGTCTGGCCAACACATCGACGCCCTCTCCTACTTCAACGATATATGGTGCGCGAATAAATACGGAAACAAAATCTTCACCGATGCCATCAATTGATAAGCTCGCTTCAAAGCTGTCTACCTGGCGGCCAAAAGCGTTTCGTTCAACCGTCATGTCGATAAGCTCTAAATGTCCTTCATCCTGGCCAATTATTCGTTTCGCCATTAAAATGAGACCCGCGCATGTTCCAAAAACCGGTTTTGCAACTGCAAAGTCCTTTAAAGGTTGAAGAAAGCCGTACTTATCAATTAAACGGCGCATTGCCGTACTTTCTCCGCCAGGCAGAACTAAACCATCGATATCATTTAGCTCCTCCACGCGCTTTACAACTACCGCTTCTACTCCACAAGCTTCAAGGGCTTGTACATGTTCACGAATAGCACCTTGAAGTCCTAGTACTCCGATTTTCATTGTTATTACTTCCTTTTCCTCTTACCAGCCGCGCTCTTGCATGCGTTCAGCAGGCTCTAATCTTGAAATCTCGATGCCTTTCATCGGCGTTCCTAATCCTTTAGAAAGCTCGGCAATCAATTTGTAATCTTGATAATGGGTAGTTGCTTCAACGATCGCACGGGCGAACTTCTCAGGATTTTCCGATTTGAAAATGCCGGAACCTACGAATACGCCGTCCGCGCCAAGTTCCATCATGAGTGCTGCGTCCGCTGGAGTTGCCACGCCGCCTGCCGCAAAGTTTACAACTGGAAGCTTGCCTGCTTCTTTAATTTGAAGAAGGATTTCGTATGGCGCGCCAAGGTTTTTCGCTTCGGTCATTAGCTCGTCCTTGCTCATCGACACGACTTTACGAATTTGCGCCTGGATCATGCGCATATGGCGTACCGCTTCAACGATGTTGCCTGTTCCTGGCTCCCCTTTCGTACGGATCATGGAAGCGCCTTCTCCGATGCGGCGCGCTGCTTCGCCTAAGTCGCGGGCTCCACATACGAATGGAACCGTATAATCGCGCTTGTTCAAGTGGAATACTTCGTCTGCCGGCGTTAACACTTCACTTTCGTCAATGTAGTCTACACCCATCGCTTCAAGCACGCGCGCTTCGACGATATGGCCGATACGCGCCTTCGCCATGACAGGAATCGAAACCGCATTCACGACTTCTTCGACAATCGTTGGGTCAGCCATGCGGGCTACACCGCCTGCTGCGCGAATATCGGAAGGAACGCGTTCTAATGCCATTACGGCTACCGCTCCAGCTGCTTCTGCGATTTTCGCTTGCTCTGCGTTGACAACGTCCATAATGACGCCGCCTTTTTGCATTTCTGCCATTCCGCGTTTAACACGCTCTGTACCTGTCTTTGACATGCTTCAATTCCTCCTAGATGTAAAGATTACTGGTTTCAAAATTTTTAAGTATTCCAATCCATTTTATCGTATTTTTTGAATATTTTCTATCTGTTAATTGAAGGAAACTTTTATAGAACAAAAAACGCGATAAAAAATAATTCTACGATTGATGTATTATACGAATATCATTATAAAGTACTATCCTCAACATATCTAGAGGAAATTATTCACTAACTAATGATTGTTAGGTTGACTTAGATGATGTGAAAAAGCTGTTCGCCGATAAAGCCCCCTTTTTTCACTCCCGGTGGACATGCGAATACGCTGCTTGAAACGTGCTGAATGTATTCGTTTAATGCATCGCTTCGAGCCATTTTTGAGAGCATCGGAATGAATTGTTTCTTTACGCTTTGCTGAAAGCTGATAAAGAATAATCCTGCATCTAAATACCCTGTTTTTGGATCAAGCCCGTCCGAATACGAATAGGCTCTACGGAGCATCTTCGTTTTCGTCTCGCGTGCTAAGCGCACGTGCGAGTTTGCCGGCAAATCATTCAATGATACAGAATCGTATTCATGTACCTTTCCAAACGGCGCTCCGCTCACTTTTTTCCTTCCGAATGTTGCTTCTTGTTCTTTAAACGATGTACGATCCCACGTTTCTGTAAACATCCGAATCTTTCTGGCTACTAAATACGTGCCGTTTTGCATCCATGAAGGTTCCTGTTTGGTCACCCACAAGTATTGATCTTGCGCCTTTTTATCGCCAAGTTCACGATTGGCCGTTCCGTCTTTAAATCCGAAAAGATTTCTTGGCGTTTTTCCATCTGGTATGCTAATGAAGCCGTTTTGCATCCAGCGAATGACCGCACCGCTGCGTGCAACTCTTGCAAGATTGCGGATCGCATGAAAGGCAACCGTCTGATCGTCGCTGCATGCCTGGATGCAAATGTCACCGCCCGATAGTTCCTTTTTCAGTTCATCCCGCGGCATTGGCGGAATATCGGCTAGCTCGGCAGGCTTTTTCGCGGCAAAACCAAATCGGTCTTCCCCATTTTTCGTAAAAAGCGTTGCACCAAATCCAAACGTAATCGTTAAGCGGGATGCAGAAAGACCCAATACTTCGCCGGTATCATCCGGAGGCAAGAATTCGTTTGGCTGGTCCTCTCCAACCATCCGGCCTTTTGTCATCCGCTCGCTGTATTCCGTCCATGTTTTCAATAGTTTCTTTAACTCATCCCTGTCATTATGGGTGACGTCAAATGCGGCAAAACACATGTATTTTTGCTGGGGAGTCGTTATCCCGGCCTGTTTTACTCCATAAAATGGAACCATGCCTGAACTCGTTTGACTGCCCTCTTTTGTTCCAGGACGGAGAGCGTCTAGCGAGAAAAGAGCGCCCATGCCGCTTGCGCCAAGGGCGACACCCGCCCCGGCGACCGCGGTCATTTTCAACATATCCCGCCGGCTGATTGTATTCTCTTTATCCTCTATTTGAACATGTTCGTTTTTATTCTGCGCTGTCATTTGACTTCCCCCTAAATTTGAAACGACTAGCTTAATAGTTTAGCAACTTTCGATAACGATTCGGATAACGTATTAAGCTGCTGGCTAATTTTGCGCGTGTCTTTTTCCTTTAATTGATTGTATGACACGAAGCTAGCACCTTTTTTAAATTGTTTTAATGAACGTTGCAATGCGCTGAACTCTTTTTCAATGGAGTTTGCCAACTCCGGGTCTTTTTTCATTAACGGCTCTTTTACAACATCAAATATCGCTTTCGATCCTTCGACGTTTGCCGCAAGGTCGACAAGGTCAACATGAGAGTAACGTTCCTCTTCACCGGTAATTTTTGAAGTCGCCGCTTCATCCAACAATTCAACCGCCCCGGCAACGACCTGAGCCGGCTCAAGTTGTACAGCTTCAATCTTCTTGTGAAGCTCTTTAACGTCCTGAACAAGCTGATTTACAACTTTCTCCTGTCCTTTAGTCGTTTTATTCACCCATAATGCCTTTTCAATAACATGGAATCCCGTCCATTCCGAAGGGCTTGAGACATCATTTTCGCGGGCATCGATTTTCGGATCAAGGTCTCCGAAGCTTTCGGCAATCGGTTCAATTCTTTCATAATACGTTCTAGCATTCGGATATAGCTTCTTTGCCTTTTCCATCTCGCCTTTGATCACGGCATTTGAAAACTCTTCCGTTGCTGCCACAAGCTGATTGCTTTGCTTCAAGACATACTCTTTATATTGCTCAACAGCCTTATTAAGGTCAGCATTTGCAGTCCCTTTTTTAGAAGGCTTAAAGTTCTTCAATTTATTTAAGCTAACGGCCATTTTTTCATTAAGGCCGGATAATGTTTTCTGATCGACTGGCTCGATCTTTGTACCTGAAACAAGTGGCAATAGCGATTTTTCCGTTTCTGTGTAAAGAAGCGGAGCCGATTTGCGTACTTTATTTTCAAACGAAAACCATGTTTTGTTAATTTGCTCGCCTAATTTCTTCACTTTGGCGCTGTCTTTTTGATCGAGCGCTTTTGTAAGCTCATCAGATAGTTGAAGTAATTTGTCTGTACCTTCCCCTACAGCATTTTGCGCAGATTGGGCCGTTTTTGCTTTTTCATTATTTTTCTGGTCGTTTGCCTGATTAGTATTACAAGCGCTTAAAGCGAGAGAGCTAACGACCAGTACGGATAAAATCGAAGTAAAACGTTTCATTAATGGTTCATCCTTTCAGTGCAGCTTTTTGTTTTTTAGAAATGGTTGTAATAAGAAGAACGGCGATTGCTGCCACTACTAATATAATTTGCGGAATCGCACTGTACCACGACGGGTAAAAGCCGATAAAGTTAATACTTGGCAAGTGCAAATTCACGTTTGCCGGGATGACTCCTGCCAATTGCAAGCTATGAATACCTGTTCCTGTGAATTTAAGGCATAAATAAAAGACAATCACGCTCGACACGATAAAAAATGGCTTTAAAGGTATTTTGAGGCCGACTTTTATAAAAATAAAAGCAATTACGGCCAATGTTCCCAGTCCAAGCGCAATTCCTGAAAGTAGTCTTAGTGGCGTCATATGCTGAATTAAGCCGATTAAAAATAAGACCGTTTCCGTCCCTTCACGAAAAACTGCTAAAAACGAGAGCAAAGCGAATGAAAACATTTTTCCTGTACCAAGAGCCGCTTCGCTTTTCTCGCGAATATAGGACGTCCAGTTGCTAATATGGGATTGACGGTGCAACCAATAGCTCACATAAAGCAACATAAGGGCCGCGATAATCCCAGTCCAGCCGACGATTAAAAAGTTGTTGTCGCCAAAGGAAACGGACGTAAAAATAAACGAGACGAGCAGGGCGAGAGCAATACTTGAGAGAATTCCCGCACCGACTCCGCCAATAATCCATTTATTTGCTTTAGGCGCTTTCGCTTTTTTCGTAAACGAAAGCAATGCGCCGACCACCAATAACGCTTCAAGCCCTTCCCGTATAGGGATTAAAGCGGCATCGATGATCCCATAGCCATTTTGGTTGGCAAGCGGCTCGAGATCATCGATCATATGGTCGATGATTTTTACGGCATGTTCGGTATTTGGTTTTTGTGCATGAAGGAGGGCAGAAACCGTCCCCATATCCCGTTCCGTACTATCATAAACGGCTTTTGATTGGCTCACGACATTCCCTTCAACGCTAAGCCATGTCGACTTCACTTCATTCATTCGTTCTTTCGCTTCATTGTATTGATTGTCCTTAATGAGCGATTTTGTTTCTTTTAACAGCGAAATATAATCTTTCAAACTAACATTTTTCTTAATATGACTGCCAGCTTTATAGTTTCCATTTATAAATTTTTCATTTGCTTTTTTTAATGATTCAAGTGTGCTGATCAACGTTTCTTTTTTATTTTGCATAACGGCAAAGGAAACTTGCCCCATTTTATCTTCAATGTCCGCATAAGCTTCACTCGATGTTTTGCGCACGCCATCTTCAATCTCAAGCCAGCGATTATTGAAATCTTCATACGTCTTTTTCGCTTCATTGAGCTTATTTTGTTTCGCAAGCTTAATCGCTTGATCAACGAGCTCCTCGGCTTTTTTGACATCATCCTCCGGTTTTACTGCTGCTTGCGCATAGTTGGATAAGCCAAGTATTATGTATACGAAAAGAAAGGCGGTGACGATAGATAGGAAACCCCTTTGTTTCATGACTATACCTCCAATTTCAACTGATAATGATAATCATTGAAAATCATTATCATTATCAATGAGAAAGCCTACTTTGTCAATATGAAATTTACACCATGAAATGCCCGCCTTTCGTTGAATGGAGGCTTTGATGGGAGAGTGGTACATCCAAAAAAATTCTTTTCGAATGAAAAATTACTCTCTTGTGCCCCTAAGAAAGTTCTTATTTTTAAGAACAAATTTTCACCTGTAAAAAAGATAAGAAGATGGAAGCAAAAAACAGGATCAAACTTCTCTAGTGTGGTGCTATTTTCATGGCATTTGGACAATAACCGGTTGATTTCCGATAATAAATCGTTTCCATCGGACAATAAATGGCCTCAGTCGGATAATAAATTTAGTATATTTTTCGCTTATTGTCCAAAAGTAAGATGTTATTGTCTAAACCGGATGATTTATTGTCCAAATAAGAGCACTTATGGTCCGAGAACGAAATCATTTTAAATGATGTAACAATTCGTGATCGTTTTTCCTCATTTCACAGATCTAACGAGGTGTTCTTAAAATAACGAATGTTTGATTATTGAAATCCAAACTTTTTTTCTAGAAGGGGCACTAGCTTTTCCCCACCTTACAGAATGGATGGGGCGTTTGTGGGCAATAAAGAAGATAGGAAAACCATGCAAAGTATTAATCTTTTTTTCGCGATTCTGGTATTCTTTAGGTAATTCAGTTGGAAGGATTGGTCATGTGAAAAAACGAATCATTACGATCATTACCGCTTGTTCCATTTTGTCTGCGGCTCTTTGTCTTATCGGCCTTGGATGGGTCATGAAAGATCAATTGATCGGGACAAGAAACATGAAAGTTACAACACAACCCGCACAAGAAGTCCCTCATCCTGCCCATCAACAAATACATATTGCGGCTTTTGGCGATTCCCTTACCCGCGGTACCGGCGATCCCGAAGGAAAAGGGTATATCGGCTACCTCATGCAGGAATTAAAGAAAAAGACAAAAAAGCCGATTACCCTGTCAAACAGCGCCATTAAAGGGCAAACGTCATCACAGCTTGTAAAACAACTGGCCGAGCCGGAAATCCGGCGTCAAATTAAAAATGCAACTATCATTCTTCTTACGATTGGGGGAAATGATTTATTTCAAGGAGGAAAAGCCATTTCCCATCTCGACCCGACATTTATGAAACGTTCGGAAAAGACGTATTTGGCGAACGTTAAAAAAATTTATTCTACGATCCGATCGCTTAACCAATCAGCAACCGTATTCCATATCGGCCTGTACAATCCGTTTATCGACATGGAAAAATCGAAGTTAACCTCAACTATTGTCCGACAGTGGAACTTCGATTCAGCAAATACCGCTGCCGATTATAAAAAAATTGTTTACGTGCCGACATTTGACTTATTTGAGCTGAATGTAAATGACTACTTATTTAATGATAAATTCCATCCGAATGCAGCGGGCTATAAATTAATCGGGGAACGGGTTGCCGCCCTTATTACATTCAGCGAGGAGGGGAAAAGGTGAGTCAGGTGCCAGCATTAAAAGTAACCGATTTACGAAAAACGATCGCGGGCAAAGAAATAATTAAAGGGCTTTCATTTGAATTGTATCCAGGGGAAGTTTTCGGATTTTTAGGGCCAAACGGCGCTGGCAAAACGACGACGATCCGGATGCTCGTCGGTTTAATTCGACCTAGCTCCGGATCCATTTTCATTTCGGGCAAAAACGTTCAAACCGAGTTCACCGCCGCGATGAAACATCTTGGCTGCATTGTCGAAAATCCTGAGCTTTACCCTTACTTGACCGGATGGGAAAACCTTGAGCACTTTGCAAGAATGGACCCTTCCATTCCGAGAAAGCGGCTCGATGAAGTGATCGATCTCGTCGGCCTGAAACTTCGCATTCACGACAGGGTTGGTACGTATTCGCTCGGGATGCGCCAGCGACTTGGCATTGCGCAGGCATTGCTCGGGAACCCTCAGCTTCTTATTTTAGATGAACCGACAAACGGCCTTGATCCTGCCGGTATTCGGGAAATGAGGGAATTTATCCGCTTTCTTGCGGAAAAGGAAGGTTTAAGCGTTCTTGTCTCTTCCCATTTACTGAGTGAAATTCAATTGTTATGCGACCGGGTAGCCATTATTTCAAAGGGGCAGATCATCCGCATTGACACGGTCTCTTCCCTTCTTGAGGAGCAAGAGCGAGTAGAATGGAAAGCCGAACCGGTTGAGGTAGCGAAACAATTATTAGCCGAAGAAACCGATGTTAAACTTGGGGATAACGGAATTTTGATTACACCACATGTCGAAGGAAAAATAGCGGATTGGAATAAAAAATTGGTCGATCGAGGCGTTAAAGTAAAAGAAATGAAGGCAAAGCTGCCAGCGCTTGAAGACTTGTTTTTGGAACTGACTGGGGGAGAGCATATTGATTAACCTCGTTTACAATGAGCAATTAAAGCTTTTTCGAAAAAAGCGATTGTTTGTCATTATTTTGATCGTCGCTTTTCTTGTTCCTATTTTTACATATGCGCAATACAAACAGGTGAAAACAACGGAGGAACTGCTCGGGACGACCGATTGGCGGACCCAGCTGCAGCAAGAAATTGTCGATACGCAAAACCGTCTCAGCTCAAGCAGGCTCCAGGAGGATATCCGCCAGTTTTTAAAAGTCCGACTGACCCAGCAGCAATATTATCTTGACCACAACATTAATCCAAATGCGCCAGGTGCCCCGACGTTTATGCGCGTATTTGCGGAGAATTCAATCGGGTTGCTTCTCCCCTTGCTCGTCATGGTCATTGCCGCCGATTTAGTCTCCTCTGAAGCGAGCGGCGGCACGATTAAGCTTCTTTTGACACGGCCGGTCAAACGGTGGAAAATTTTATTAAGCAAGTATATAGCCTTGCTTCTGTCCATTTCTTTTATCGTTTTATGCGTTGCAATTTTGACTTATGGAATTTCAGGATTGGTCTTTGGTTACGGCGGCTGGAGCATGCCAATGTTGACCGGATTTACGTCGAAGGGTGAAGAATTGATCACGACAGGCGTTCATTTGATTCCGCATTGGGAATACATTTTGATGGAGTTCGGCCTCGTCTGGTTTGTATGTTTCGTAGTCGGTACGCTTACCTTTATGCTTTCGGTATTACTTAGAAGTACAGCAGCTGTAATGGGAATTATGCTTGCCGCCCTCATTAGCGGCGCCATCCTGACGAACATGGTTTCTTCATGGCACAGCGCGAAGTATTTGTTTATGGTAAATTTGCAGCTGACGAATTACGTAAACGGTTTGAAGCCGCCGATAGAAGGAATGACGCTCGGATTCTCGATCGCTGTTTTATTGATCTGGGCGCTGGCCGCACTCATCATCTCTTTCTTTACCTTTACAAAAAGAGATGTATATTAAGATAGGAAATATAATGTGATGAAAATAGTTCACTTATTTGAAGGTGAAATTCCGTTAGTTTACCAAAAATAACAAAAAGAAAACACTGCCTTTGAGCAGTGTTTTCTTTTTACAATTCAATTGGGGTGACACTCATAATTTCCGGCAGGGCAACAAGCTCTTCGACCATTTCCGGGGAAAGCTGCTTGTCAACGGTTAACAGCATAATCGCATCTCCTCCGACACCACGGCGTCCTACCTGCATCGTACCGATGTTGACATCTTTGTTGCCAAGAATCGTTCCCACTCGTCCGATAACACCAGGACGGTCATTATGGTGAACGTAAAGCAAATTTCCTTCAGGAGCAGCATCGATCGTATAGTCGTCGATTTTGACGATCCGCGCCCCATACCCATTGAGAAGGGTGCCGGCTACAACATGGCTTTGTGTGCTCGTTTTAAATTCGACTTTTAACCGGTTCGTAAAGCCGCGGCTTTGTGAAGACTTTTGTTCTACGACATTGATTTCTCTCATTTTGGCAAGATACAGTGCATTGACGTAGTTAACTTCCGGTCCGATTCTAAAGGAAAGCGCCCCTTTTAAAATCGTTCTCGTAAGCAGCGCTGTATCGACATCCGCCAATTCCCCGCTATACGTAATGGTGATCTCTTGTACAGGTCCAACTGACAATTGTGCGATAAACCGGCCAAGCTTTTCACCTAACACGAAGTAAGGCTCAACCCGCTCCATTACATGAGGAGGGATAAATGGAAGATTTACCGCGTTTTTAAAGCGTTCACCGCGCAATACTTTTATAAGTTCCTCCGATACATCAATGGCTACATTTTCCTGGGCCTCAACAGTAGATGCCCCGAGGTGCGGCGTTGTGACGACTTGCGGAAGCTTAATGAGCGGATTATCGACCGGCGGCTCTTCTTCAAATACATCGAGCGCGACACCGGCTACTTTTCCGTTTTGGATGGCATCATACAATGCCTTCTCATCAATGATTCCACCGCGGGCGCAGTTAATGATCCGCACCCCGTCTTTCATTTTGGCAAATTCAGCGGCCCCTAGAAGATGATGCGTTTCTTTCGTAAGCGGTGTATGGACTGTAATAAAGTCCGCTTCAGTAACAATATCTTCAACAGACCCGCAAACGACGCCGAGCTTTTTCGCGCGCTCCTCGGTTAAAAACGGATCATATCCGATGACATGCATATTGAATGCTTTGGCCCGTTTCGCAACTTCTGTACCGATACGCCCCATGCCGACAACACCAAGCGTTTTATTATTCAGCTCTACTCCCTGAAAACTTTTTCGATCCCAAATACCTTCGCTTAATTTTTTATACGCCTGGGGAATGTTCCGCGAAACGGCCATAAGCATCGCAAACGTATGTTCCGCAGCCGAAAGTGTATTCCCTTCCGGCGCATTGATGACGATAATTCCGGCTTCCGTCGCCGCATTTAGATCAATATTATCAACTCCGACGCCGGCACGGCCGATTGCTTTCAATCGTTTTCCAGCTTTTAATACTTCAGCCGTCACCTTCGTTTGGCTACGCACTAGAAGCGCATCATATTCCCCAATAACGGCTAGTAAGTCATCCGGGGAAAGATTCGTATTCTGAACCACTTCTACGTCCGGGGCATCTAACAATTGCTGAATGCCGGATTTGCTGAGCGGATCGGAAATGAGCACTTTAAACATGTTGAATCAACACCTCCTGCGCTGCTTTCACACCTGCACCCAGTTCGATTTCCACGCCAATTTGTTTCAAAGCGACTTCGATGGCGGAAACTACCGTAAGAACATCGAGTGGTTCACAATATCCCATGTGCCCGATCCTGAAAATTTTCCCTTTTAAATGTTGCTGCCCGCCGGCAACAACGACATTATGCGTTGTCCGCAATGCTTTGCGTAATGCTTCTGAATCAAATGCGCCTTTCGGGTCGATCGACGTTACCGTTGGCGAAGCATATTCATCTTTCGTCATTAACGGAAGGCCAAGGGCTCGGATCGCAGCACGTGTCATGTCACGCATTAGTTCATGGCGCTTAATAATTTGCGCAAGCCCTTCTTCTTCAATCATTTCACAAACTTCAGCCAATCCGAAAACGAGTGAAACGGCTGCGGTGTACGGCGTCGTTTGATTTTCTAACGACTTGCGGTACGCTTTTAAATCAAGGTAAAAAGCAGGCGGGGTAATGGTTTCGATTGTTTTCCACGCCCGTTTGCTTGCAGCAAGAAACGCAAGTCCAGTTGGAAGCATAAATGCTTTTTGTGAACCGGTAGCAATAATGTCAATTCCCCATTCGTCCATCTCACATGGAACAGCACCTAAACAGCTGACCGCATCGACGATAAAGAGCGCATCCGTCTGTTCATGCACGACTTCAGCTAATTCTTTAACCGGATTCAACACCCCCGTCGATGTTTCACAGTATGTCGCAAACACGGCTTTCACATTTGTATGTTGCTTCAGAAACGATTGGAGCAATTCCGGCGTTACTGCTTCGCCCCATTCTACTTCTAAGCGATGGACAACGATGTTATAGCGGTCACAAATCTTTGCGAAACGGTCGCCAAACGCGCCGCTTACTAAAACAGCAACTTCTTCCCCTGGCTTTACGGTATTGACAACACTCATCTCAAGGGCACTCGTACCGCTACCTGCAATGATGAAAACGTCCTCCTTCGTTCCGAAAATCGGCTTAAGCCTTTCGGCAGTATTTGCGAAAAGCTTAGAAAATTCACCGCTTCGGTGCCCGATCATCGGGCGGTTCATCGCTTGCTGAACGCGATGTGGGATAGGGGTTGGCCCCGGAATGCGTAAAACTAATTTGTCTTCAAACATGGTTCTCTCTCCTTTTATTATCCACTTTTTCTCTTTGAAAAACCGTGACCAAACGGCCGATAGTTTTTCTTTCTTATACTTTCATTCGCAACCTGAGTGCAAATTTTCTGAAAGTACAAAAAACAAAAACCCCTCATCCACACACTACGACTGTAGTGAGGGACGAGAGGTATATTTCGCGGTACCACCCTCATTTGTTTTCTTTTTCACAAAAGAAAACCTTACCAGGTCCATGACCTTCGAGATAACGGATCATCCGGACAAACCTACTAATCTTTTATGCGAATCTAAGATGTTCGGCCTGACAACTCCAAAGCGCTTATCTGTAAACGAAACGACCGATTCGCACCAACCACCGGCTCTCTTTACGCCCCAGCTTTACAGCATAACTTCATCATCGTTGTTTCATATTTGTTAGTTACTTTATCATGGACATTTGTACACGTCAAGAGGAATTTTTCAAAATTTAAAAGAGTCGAAGTTGAGTTAACTAAAAAACGGAATGCGAAGGATCGCATTCCGTTTCACTCTGGCATTTGCCTTTTATTTTTCAGCTGTTGCATGGGAATATCGAGCGGAAAATGGAATCGTTTCTTCTTTTACTTCGCTGCATGCGGTTGTACAGCTTTTGTTTAATGAACAGCCCGCGCATTTTCCCATTTTGCTTCTTTTTACGAATCGGTAAAGGGTAAACCCTGCATATGCAAAAATAAGTACGCCAATGACAACGCTAATGACCATTGTCGTATCCCTTCTTTCTTTTAGAAGTATTAGTTCAAGCCGAGAAGACGTCCGCCCTGATAAATAATAATCGATACGATATAGGCGATGACTAATGCGTAAATAACAGAAAACCACGTCCATTTCGCCGAACCGGTTTCTTTTCGAATAACAGCGACCGTTGCAAGACATGGAACATACAATAAAATAAACGCTAAAAAGCTATAAGCGGACAGCGGTGTAAAAAAGTCCGCCATGACACCTTGCAACGTATGCAAATCGGGTGCAGCATAAATAATATTCATTGTGGAAACAACGACTTCTTTTGCGAGAAAGCCAGTTAAAAGAGCGGCTCCCGCTTGCCAGTTGCCAAAGCCGAGCGGATGAAGAATCGGTGCCAGCACCCCGCCAATCATGGCAAGAAAGCTTTTATTCATTTCCACATTCAAGCCGCCCGGACCCGCATAGGTCAACAGCCAGATGACGACAGATCCGCCGAATATAAACGTTCCTGCTTTGCGGACAAATCCTTTCCCTTTTTCCCACGTGCTTTTTAACAATGTTCGGAATTGCGGAATTCGATAAGGCGGCAATTCAATAACAAAGAACGAACTTTGCTGTTTCAAAATCGTTGACGAAAAAAGCTTCGCCAGCGTCAACGCAAGGATGATTCCCATTAAATACAGTGACAATACGATTAATGCCTGATTTTGCTTAAAAAATGCCCCGACAAATAAGCTGTACACTGTTAAACGAGCGGAGCATGACATAAGCGGCGTCAAAATTACGGTCAACAGCCTTTCTTTCGGCTGTTCAATCGTCCGTGCCGCCATAATGCCTGGAACGTTGCAGCCAAACCCGATAATCATTGGGATAAAGGCTTTACCGTTTAAGCCGATCGACTCCATAATCTTATCCATGACCATGGCCACACGCGCCATATAGCCGGAATCCTCAATAAAGGAGATGAGAAAGAAAAGGATAAAGATTTGCGGAACGAAAACGATGACTCCGCCGACACCCGCGACAATCCCTTGCAAAATTAAAGCGCGAATAAATTCTGTGGCTCCAGCTGCTTTCAGCCAGCCATCAAGCGTATCGGTGAGAGTTCCTGTAATAAAGCCGTCCAACGCATCAGAAATAGGCGTCCCGATCCAATCAAATGTTAATTTAAACATTAAATAAGCGAACAGCAGAAAAATCGGGAGACCGAGTATTTTATTCGTCAAAATGTTATCAATTCGATCAGTAAGCGTATATTCAATTTTTTCAACATCATTTACACAACAAGCTAATAGCGCTTGAATGTAATTGCCCCGTACTTTGCGAATGTGATGGGCCATTGATTTTGCTTTGGTCTCCGATTGGACAGCGTGTTCCGTTTCCTTATACAAACCTTCCAACGTTGAGGACGGTATGTAGTCCGTAAGCATTTCCTTCACAAGCTGGTTTCCTTCAAAAAATTGGAGGGCCAGCCATCTTCCCGGCGGCAGTTTTTCGTCAGCCGGCAGCAATGCTGTTAAACGGGCAATCGCTTCCTCTAAATTGCCGCCATAATCCAATACAAGTGGAGCATTCACCCGCTCTTCTTGTTCGGAAAGTTTGCCGGCAAGGACATCGCAGCCTTTTCCTGTTCTCGCTACAATAGGAACGACCGTGCAGCCAAGGCGCTCAGCCAGCAGCTTATCGTCAATCTCGACTCCCCGTCCTTTGGCGACGTCGATCATATTCAAGCCCATTACAAGCGGTTTTCCGTATTCTAATAGCTGTATCGTTAAATATAAATTCCGTTCAAGTTGTGATGCATCAACAATATTTAAAATGATAGAAGTATCATCATATAGAAGATAATGGGTCGCGACACCTTCATCACGCGATAAAGGATTCAAGGAATAAATTCCCGGGAGATCGATCAGATTCCCTCGCTTGTTCTTTAAAACGCCGACTTTCTTCTCAACCGTTACCCCTGTCCAGTTCCCTACATATTCATAGGATCCTGTAAGCGTATTAAACAAAGATGTCTTCCCGGTATTTGGATTACCGGCTAAAGCAATATTCATCACGCCATTTCCACCTGAATCATTTTTGCTTCACGGCGCCTGATCCCGATTAATTGTCCTTTTGCTTCAACGGCAACAGGGCCACCTAACGGCAGTATGCGTTTAATGCTAACAACCGAGCCTTCCATAATGCCTAAATCCAATAAGCGGCGTTGAACAAGCTCATTGATTTGTCCCGTATTAATAATTCGCGCTTTTCCCCCAGCATGCAGGTCTGTTAATGTCATGGCGTCCACCTCTATAAGAATGATAATTATTATCAGTAGATGATAGTTTAATTATATGAGATTGATTATCATTCGTAAAGAGAAACTTTTTAACAATTTCTTGACATTGAAAACCGCCTCCATTACATCGGAGGCGATTTAGGGTGGGTTGATTGTTTTCTATATTTTTTGATATAGCCTGTGATCACAACAAATGCAATGATAAGCAGCTCGAATAAATGCTTTATATTTTCGTTTTTAAAATGCTCCTTCAAAAATGGCTCTTCTACGATCATTTTTCCGGCCGTCCATGCAATTACCGCGGCGCCGAGTGTAATGATGAACGGAAATCTGACAATTAATTTGATAAAAATCGTGCTTCCCCAAACGACGATCGGGACGGAAATAAACAAGCCGAGTACGACAAGCAAAAAACCGCCGTGGGCCGCCCCGGCAACTGCCAGCACATTGTCCAACCCCATTGCCGCATCGGCAACGATAATCGTAATAATCGCACTAACGATATTGTCTTTTGCCTCTATATCATGATCCTTCTCTTCTGTCATCAATTTAAACCCGATATAAATAAGCATTAGGCCGCCCACAAGCAAAAGCCCCGGTACTTTCAAAAGCCAGACGACCGCAAGCGTTGCGAATACCCGTATAACGACCGCTCCAAGTGTCCCTAAAACAATCACTTTCTTTTGCTGTTCCTCGCGCAAATTTCTCGCCGCAAGCCCTATAACGATCGCATTATCCCCGGCAAGCACTAAGTCAATGACCACAATGGAAAACAAAGCCGTTAGAAACTCCATCGATACGATCTCCATCTTTCAACCTCCACTCATGTCTCCTACTTACATATATGAACCTTTGTCCAAATATAGTAGTAAATAAAAAGGCTCATTCATATAGATGAAACAAGCCTGTGTTGATTTCTTATCCGATGGAAATACTACTTTAAATACGTGTTCAAAAAGGAGGACAAACAGGGCCAAGAAGTTCAAGGAAGCGCAGTCTCCAAGCACCGGAGCGTATGGCTTTTGATACGTGAGGAGCGAAGGAGCAAGCTGACGTAGAAATTCGCCGGCAATGTTTCCCGGACTTTTTGAACATCCTCTTTAAAGTAAAGAATGGTGAGTGTATCGATATGCTTGTTTTTTTTCATAAATTAAAAACCCGCTTTTTTGAAGACAAAGTCTTTGATTTATCCGCTCAATTGGCTTATTACTTCCTTGTATCGCTGTTCCCTTTTCTTTTTTTACTTTTTACTTTTCTCGGCTTTTTGCCCATTTCAACAGAAGATGTATTAAAACTCATTCAACCATATGCGCCAAAACAGGCATTCCGGCTTATCGAATACAATTTGACATCGATTTTGGACCGGAAAAGAGGAGAATTGATTTATATCAGCACCCTTGTCACAACATGGCTTGCTTCAATGGGAATACTGGCAATCATCCGCGTGTTTAATAAGGCCTATCAAGTGGAAGAAAGCAGACCGCTAGTAAAAGAAATCGTTGTTGGAATTATTTTTAACGCTTGGGCTCGTTTTTGCCGTTATTACTTCCCTTCTCCTCCTTACGCTCGGGGAAGTGGGCGGCTATTACGTATTTGACCATTTCAGCCTGGGGAACCCGATCTGGCAGCTATGGAACATTTCACGCTGGGTGCTCAGTTTTCTTATTTTAATGATTGTTTTTATTACACTTTATCTCGTTGCGCCGAATCGGAAATTGAGTATTCGAAATGTGCTTCCCGGAGCCTTTTTTTCAACATTCGGCTGGCAATTCATCTCCATCGGTTTTTCCTATTACGTTACTATTTTTGATTATCGGGAAGTTTACGGGAATCTCGGCGCCCTTTTAACGTTAATGATCTGGTTTTATTTGTCTGCCATGATTATGATCGTCGGCGGGCAAATCAATGCGATTCTTTTAACTTCCAAAAAACGAAGATACTAAAAATTTTTCATAAGAGGCATTGACTTATAGAATCTTCCGTACGATGATGGAAACAGATATCGTTGCAATTTTTGGTGAAGCAAGATTAATTTCTATTTTGGAACGGGAGATTGAAATGTCGGTTAAAAATATTATCATTATTTTATTGTTGGTTGCAGTTAGCATTTTCCTTATTCCTTACAGCATTCCCCTCTTGCTTGCTCTGGCGACTTCGGTTATGTTGGAGCCTGCCGTTAAATTTTTTAACAGGTTAAAGTTAAAACGTGTATTTTCCGTGACGGTTGTCTTTATTTTATTTTTCGCCTTACTCGGTTTATTGATTTTTTGGCTGACAACAACGCTCGTAGTACAGGTCATTCAATTTTCACAAATGGTGCCCTCTTACTCAAAAAGCGTATTTGAACTGGCGGAAAAGTACTTTCACAAATTTGAAAACTTTTACACCAATCTTCCTCCCGAAGTTGTTTCAACTGTAGAAAAAGGCCTAGAGGGGCTAAAAACATATGCGGTTGACGCTGCCAGCAGTTTAACAGGGGCGATCCTTGGTATCATTACCTATATCCCCGAGCTGCTTATCTATTTTATTATTTACCTCGTTGCCGTCTTTTTAATTTTGTTAGATTTACCGCGGCTGAGAAACAATTTTTTAAATATGTTCACTCTTTCAGCAAGGGAAAAAGTCGATCTTGTCTTCTCACAATTGTCAAAAGCAACGGTAGGCTTTATACGAGCACAAATAATTTTAAGTTTTATAACCTACGTTCTTGCTTTAATTGGCCTGCTTATTCTTCGCGTAGACTACGCGATGTTAATCGCGTTGTTAATTATTATCGTTGACATATTGCCAATTTTAGGAACGGGCTCATTCCTTGTCCCATGGGCGGTTTACAACTTTGTCGTCAATAATGATTTTCTTGCTATAGGGCTTTTGATTCTGTTTGCCGTTATCACTATTGTCCGGCGAATTATCGAACCTAAAATACTTGGATCAAGCCTGGGAATATCTGCTCTTGCGGCGCTCATAAGCATTTATCTCGGATTTCAAGTATTGGGAATGATCGGTTTGATTGTTGGTCCTGCCATTGTTATTATATTTGAAGCGTTAAGAAGTGCCGGCTTTTTAAAATTTAGAATCGATTTTTAAAACTCGCTTATTTGCGAGTTTTTTATTTTTTTACAAACATTACAAGTTCGTATCGTTTTCGTAATTTGCGTTAGAAAAATGGAAAAGGTGGGAAATATGAAAGGGAACTACAGAAAGGAAATTTCTATCTCGAAATAGTATTCATGTAAACAGCAGCAAGGAGGTCTTTATGAATACCAAAGTGAAAGAAAGGGACCATTATTTCGACAATGCGAAGTTCATCTTAATTTTTCTCGTTGTCTTAGGCCATTTCTTAACACCAATTAAAGATCAAAAAGATATCTTATATACACTTTACAACTTTATATATACGTTTCATATGCCTGCGTTTATTTTAATTGCAGGATTTTTCACAAAAGGTGTATTTAAAAAAGGGTACATTCAAAAGATTTTAAAAAACGTCCTTGTCCCTTATATTATTTTCCAAATCATTTACACCATTTATTACTACAAATTATACGATAAAGACGATATTCATCTGACGCTATTTGATCCGAATTGGGCCATGTGGTTTCTGTTGAGTCTCGTCTTTTGGAATTTAATGCTTGTCGTATTTACAAGAATTAAATATTCACTTATTATTGCGATTATTATCGGCGTTGCCGTCGGCTATTTTACAGAAGCGGGAACGTATTTAAGCATTCAACGGACGTTCGTGTTCTTCCCTATATTTTTATTAGGACATTATTTGGAGAAAAAAGATTTTCGCCTTATTTTTAAACCTTCGATGAAAATTTTAGCCAGCCTTTTCTTAATTGCATTATTTGCTTTCTATCATTTCATCATTCCCGATAGTTCAAAAGACTGGCTGCTTGCCTCCTCATCCTATGCCGACATTTTAGGAAACAATGCATGGTATGGGGGCTTTATCAGGCTTGGAATGTACGCGATTGCCTTTTTAGCGACATTTAGCTTTCTTGCGATTATTCCACGCAGGAAGATGTTTTTTACAGAGATGGGCCAACGAACATTATATATTTATTTGTTGCACGGATTTATTTTAAAATATCTTTTTACGACGGAATTTTTCCATACGCTCAAGAATCAGCACGCTTATTTCGTCGTCTTATTATTAGAGGTTTCGATTACGTTAATTTTAGCGAGCAAGCCGGTTGTTACTATTGCTCAGCCGTTGATTGAAATGAGGTGGTCGAAATTGCAGTTCATGCTGAAAAAATATCGAAAAAAACCTGCGGAAGTTTAAATGCCGCAGGTTTTTTCGTTTTGCTTAGTTGACTATGCATTTTTGTTTTAACAGCAATTCGTTCCACTTTTTATCAGTCAGCCATTTTGCAATGTTTTCAACATCCTTAGAGAACACTCTGTCTTTTGTAATAACAGGGCAAACTTGCCGGGCTGCTTCGTAAACTTCCTTCGTTTTCGGAGCTAATTTGTCCGCCCCTCGATAATGAACAGCTTGCAAAGCACATACGGTTTCAATCGCAAGTACACGGCGAACGTTCGCGATAATTTGATACGCATGGCGGGCTCCAATTGTTCCCATGCTTACATGGTCCTCCTGGTTCGCAGATGACGGAATGGAATCAACGCTTGCCGGATGAGCGAGTGTTTTATTTTCAGAAACAAGGGCGGCCGCTGCATATTGAAGAATCATTGCCCCGGATTCAAGACCAGGATTCGTGCTCAAAAATGCAGGCAGTCCTCCGCTTAACTGAGGGTTTACCATCCGTTCAATGCGCCGTTCGGAGATGTTCGCAAATTCAGCCATTGCAATTCCCAGAAAATCCATTGCGAGTGCGACTGGCTGTCCATGGAAGTTACCGCCTGAAATAACCTTTCTTCCTTCGTCAAAAATAAGCGGGTTATCCGTTGCCGCATTGATTTCGATCTCAAGCTTTTCTTTCACATACGTAAGCGCTTGCCATGAAGCCCCGTGTACTTGAGGAATACACCGGATCGAATAAGCATCCTGAACCCGAATTTCTCCCTGGCGAGTCGTCAGCTGGCTTCCTTCCAAATAATTGCGAATGCGCTCAGCCACTTCAATTTGTTCTTTGTATCCACGTGCTAAATGAATGTCTTCATCAAACGGATCAATAATACCATTTAAGCCTTCCATTGTTAGTGCCGCTATCGCCTCGGTTTGATACGCCAATTGTTCGGCTTCTAAATAAGCGACAACCCCCTGTGCTGTCATGGCTTGTGTTCCATTGATCAGGGCAAGTCCTTCTTTGGCAGTTAATGTAATGGGTAGAATGCCTTCCGCCCCTAATGCTTCAATTGCCGGGACACGTTTTCCTTTGTAAAAGACTTCTCCTTCGCCAATCAACACGAGTGCAAGGTGAGATAACGGCGCCAAATCACCGCTTGCGCCAAGAGAGCCTTGCTGCGGAATAACCGGGATCACCTCCTGGTTAACGAGCTTCAATAATGTTTCGACAACAACCGGACGAACCCCGGAAAATCCTTTAAAAAGGGCATTCGCTCTAAGAAGTACCATAAGGCGAGCCACTTTTTCCGGGAACGGGTCCCCTACGCCGCATGCATGGCTGCGAATTAAATTCAGCTGAAGTTCTTCAACATCGCCTTGATCAATATAAACATCGCTTAATTTGCCGAAACCGGTCGTGATCCCATAAATCACCTTATTATTATTCACAATGTAATCAACCGCTTTCCTGCTGTCAGCGACCTTTTTCATGCTTTCTTCAGAAGCGGTGACCTGTTCCCCTTCATCAAGAATACGTTTGATTTCCTCAAGTGTAAGTGTGTTGCCAGTTAATGTGACCATATTCTCCCTCTTTCCTATTAGTTCTATATCGTGATAAAGAAATGAAAATAGGAGGCTGTATCCAGAAATTTACCACTCCAGACACAGCCTCCTTTCATCAGGCATACAAAATTACGCCATTATTTGAGATGTTTTGCTTTACATACAGTTTATTTGCTTTGAAAAATTCCGTCAATTACCTTTCAACAACTTATCAGTTTATCAAATTAAAGGAATTGATGTATAAACTATGAATCTACCGGCAATGATGTTACTACTAAATGAGATGAAAGAGAGTGATGATCATGCTGGAAGTTCAAAGGGAGATCGTCCGTGCCGTGATGAGCCGTACTCCGGTCGCGGATGAAAATGGCGAAGATTTTTTTATCGGCTATGATGCCGAAAGCATTCCATATTTGATTTTGCCTACGGCAAAAGGACTATTGGATGATTCAGAAATGTATGCGATCTCTTTTTCACGCGATGCAGAAAATGTATACAAATACCATTTAGGCAATCAAATTAAAGCTGTTCATTTAAACAGCTTCACGATGTTCCACGATCATTTAGATTTTTTCTTCGGACCGAATCATGCGATGCTGACTCGTTTTCTATCTGAACCCGTTTATCAATCGTATGTTAAATGGTCACGATTCCAACAAGATCAATTAATTAAAGACACCCTGAACCGGTTTAACCAGGCGCAGGATTTTCAAGAAAAAGAACGTTATCGCGATCGATTGTCTTTATTACTTCAAGAAGATTAATGAAAAATGATGATGCCAACATATTCCAGTTCTTCCAAATCGATATTTTAATTTATAAAAATATTGAAATTGGTTGACAAAAATAAATTTCGACAATATACTACAAAATGTTCGTAGTATTAAATTTTCAATAAATTCAATTATTTTTATGGAGGCATCATTACGATGAACATCATGAGAAAGAAATCTATTTCACAAATGATTTCTGAAAGTAATAAAAAAGCATTAAGCCGTTCTCTCGGAGCGTTTGATTTAACACTTCTCGGAATCGGCGCCATTATCGGAACGGGGATTTTTGTATTGACAGGTGTTGCCGCGGCACAGCATGCAGGGCCATCCCTTATTATATCCTTTATTATTTCCGCTATTGCTTGCGGATGTGCGGCATTATGCTATGCCGAATTCTCTTCATCTGTGCCGATTGCCGGAAGCGTATATACGTACACATACGCAACGATCGGGGAAATTGTCGCATTTCTTATTGGCTGGGACTTAATGCTTGAATATTTGCTCGCTGTCTCATCCGTCGCTACCGGTTGGTCGGCTTATTTTCAATCATTGCTCAGCGGATTTGGCATTCACATCCCAGCTGTTTTATCTTCCGCTCCGGGAGCGGGAAAAGGCGGAATTGTCGATTTGCCCGCAATTGTCATAATTTTAATTATTACTGCATTATTAAGTAAAGGCATTCGGGAAAGTGCAAAAGTAAACAATATTATGGTTTTTATCAAATTAGCCGTTGTCATTTTATTTATTGTTGCAGGTGTAGGATATGTGAAACCGGATAACTGGACACCTTTTATGCCTTTTGGCTTCCAGGGAATTATGGCGGGCGCGGCGACAGTCTTTTTTGCCTATATCGGTTTTGATGCAGTATCAACGGCAGCCGAAGAAGTACGCAAGCCACAACGTGACTTGCCGATCGGGATCATTTCATCACTGGTCATTTGTACGACATTATATATTATTGTTTCGTTAGTCTTAACTGGGATTGTCCCATTTGCGAAATTAAATGTTTCTGATCCCGTTGCTTTTGCGCTTCACTTTGTAGGCCAAAATACAATTGCTGGATTAATATCTGTCGGGGCCATTACAGGGATTACAACCGTTCTTCTCGTTATGTTATACGGACAGGTTCGAATCTCTTTTGCAATGAGCCGGGATGGACTTTTACCGCCTGTTTTTTCAAAAGTTCATCCCAAATTCAAAACACCATTTGCAAATACGTGGTTAATCGGATGCATTGCCGCAATTATTTCCGGAATAGTTGATTTAAACACGCTTGCGGAATTGGTGAATATTGGAACATTGTCCGCGTTTACTTTAGTCGCTATTGCAGTAATTATTTTGAGAAAAACGCATCCTAACTTGAAAAGAGCGTTTAAAGTTCCGTTTGTGCCTGTTTTGCCGATCATTACCGTCTTTATTTGCGGTTACTTGATGATCAGCCTTTCCAAAGTAACCTGGATCTCGTTTGTCATTTGGATTGCTATCGGTTTTATCGTCTATTTCTTTTACGGACGCAAGCATAGTAAATTGAATGATGAAAAAAAAAGCAGGGTAAGTTCCCTGCCTTTTTTCATCCCGTAAATAATTCTCCATCGGGGTATCTAATATTCGCCTTATCGGCGGGTTTTGCCAACGAAAAGGCAAGTGTGAGCGGGCCGATTTTCCCGAGAAACATCATGAAAATAATCACAATTTTTCCGACTACAGTTAAATTCATCGTAAAATCCATTGTTAATCCGACCGTCCCAAAGGCGGATACGACTTCAAACAATATTTGCAAAAATGATCCTTTTTCGGTCACGCTCATAATCATTACAGCAAGAAAAATAAAGATGGCACTAATACAGGAGATGGCCAATGCACGCAAAACAATCGTATTTCGAATGGTCCGTTTCATGATAACCGTTTCATCTTTTCCACGTAAAAATGTAACGACAGCAGCCACAATCACGATAAACGTCGTTAATTTAATCCCACCGCCTGTTGATGTGCTTCCGGCACCAACAAACATTAAGAGAATGGTTAACAGACATGTTGCGGGTTCCATATGTCCGATATCGATCGTGCTGAATCCCGCTGTTCTTGGAACAATCGCCTGAAAGTAGGCCGCCCAAACTTTATCCGCTCCTGAAAGCTTCCCGAGCGTTCCCGGGTTATTTCGTTCCATTAAATAAATGGCAATAAACGCCACAATATTAACGGCAATCGTACCTATGATCATTACTTTTGAATGCAGGGATAAATTCTTCCATTTCCTGCTCGCCCAAAGATCAACAAGAACGGTAAATCCAAGTCCGCCTACTATAATAAGTAACGTAATCACCATATTTATCGTCGGGTCACCGACATAACGGGCCAAATTATCAGGCCAGAGGGCAAATCCAGCATTGTTATATGCTGCAATGGTATGAAAGATGCTATAGTACAAGCCCTTTGCGAACCCCATCTCCGGCACCCATTTTAAGCATAAAAAGAAGATTGCGATCAGTTCGATTGAAACGGTAAATAAGAAAAGATTCCGTACAAGGCGAATAACTCCGCCAATCGAGGGCTGGTTTAAGGCTTCTTGCATAATTAGCCTCTGCTTAATGCCAATCCTTTTTCCCATCATAATGACGACCAAAACGGCGAACGACATAATTCCCAGGCCACCGACTTGAATTAAAAACATGATGACAATCTCACCGAATAACGTAAAGGAAGAACCCGGGTCAATAGAAGTTAATCCTGTCACCGTTGAAGCCGATACTGCGATAAAAAAAGAATCGATCCAGGAAATTGGTTTTTCTGTTGCAATTGGAAGCTTTAATAACAACCCACCGATAATAACAAGCGAAAGAAAGATGAGTGCTAATATTTGTGGCGGATTTAATTTAATTGGATTATACATGTATGGCTTTTTCTCTTTTACTCTAAGAGCCACTTTCTGTTACACTCCTTCTGCCTCAAACCTGTTTAAATCTTCATTTCTTCCGATGACAACGAGAATATCTCCGTTTTGAAGTTTTACGTTGGCAATGGAGGAGACAAAAATCTCTTCCTTTCGTTTAATAGCAACAATGTTGCAGCCGAAACGGGCGCGAACATCCAATTCCGTTAACGTTTTCCCGATCAACTTATCAGAAACGGGAATCTCAATGATGCTATATTCATTCGATAGTTCAATAAAATCAATGATTTTATCTGATGTGATCAGTTGTGCGACCCTTTGTGCCATATCCCGTTCAGGGTGAATGATTCTGTCTGCCCCTAGTTTCTCCAGCACCTTATGATGATAATCATCCTGTGCCTTTACCCAGACTTTCTTGACTCCCATTTCTTTCAACAACAATGTTGTCAAAATGCTCGATTGAATGTCGTCCCCGATTGAAACAATAACGTGATTAAAATTGCGAATGCCAAGTGCCTGCAACGCCTTTTCATCGGTCGAATTGGCCTGAACTGCCTGTGTGACAATGTTGGAAAATTCATTGACGCGCTCAATGTCCCTATCAATCGCGAGCACTTCATATCCCATATTAGAAAACTCACGACAAATGCTGCCTCCAAAACGTCCTAAACCAATTACTGCAAATTGCTTGTCCATGCTCTCTCTCCTTATGTTGAATACAAAATGAAAACAACAAAAAAAGACCATTGCGAAAAATGGTCAGCCTGTGTTAAAACTGTCCTTTCTCCCAAATAACGCTTACGAGGTTAGCTGTCGGATTAGGGAATGGAGTATCCCCTCTTGCTGCAAATGCAAGATTCACCCCGGAATGATTGGGTCCCCCGCTTCTTTTTTTGTGATAGTTTAAAAAGTTTGGGAAGCTTTCAGGCTCTCCTTTTTAAACACACATTTAGAATTCAGCGATTTTCAAGGCATTTATTCAGTTCGTAGGAATTTAAGTCTAATTTAATCCTCCTAGCGAAAATTGTCAATCATTTTATTAAAATTTACCAGTAAGCTGAAGGACGACAATAATGAGGCCCAGCCCCCAGACGTAAATGGCAAATCCTTTTAAAGTTCCTTTTTTTAATAGAGAAATCATCCATCTGACCGCAATATAGCCAAATAGAGCCGACATGATCGTGCCAATGGCCAATGCGCCAAACGATATCGACTCCGCTTGTTCTGTAAAAAGATCTTTCGCCTGCAACAAACAGCCGCCGGCTATTGCCGGAATGGAGAGGAAAAATGAAAAGTAAGCTGCCGTCTCTTTATCGATTTTCCGAAAAAGCGCTGCGGCGATTGTGAGACCTGATCGCGAAATAGCTGGCAAAATGGCTGCGCCTTGAAACGTGCCAATGACAATTGCATCCGCAAACGAAATTTGATGAAGTTTTTTAAATCCTTTTTCTTTCATTGAATCTGCTGCCCACAAGATGAAACCGGTCGCTAAAAACTCCCATCCGACCGTCACACCCGTTTTCGAAATTTCTTCAAAATAATCTTTAAAAGATAGACCGATAATAACGGTCGGAATCGTTCCCGCAATTAATAGCAGTCCTATTCGGGAGAACGGTTTTTTCAAAAGGTCAAGCAGTTCTCTCCAATAGACGGTAATAACAGCAATTAATGTGCCGAAGTGCAGCATGGCGTCAAGAAACAAACCCGCATCATCCAAATGAAACAGGTGCCGTCCTAAAAGCAAATGACCCGTTGAACTTATCGGAAGAAACTCCGTTAATCCTTGTATGATCCCCAAAATCATCGCCTGAAACCAATCCATTATCCGTCACCCCTAATCCCGAGTCCATTGGTACAGCGTATTCAGGAATGGAAATCAATAGTACAAGTTCATTATTCTTACCGAGGGAATCGGATGGTTCTTATCAATTTCATCATTGGTTTTGAATTTCATCCTTTAGCAGATTGGATAAGAATTCTTCACTTCTATCTTCAAAACTGGTGAACCCCCAATTAAATGCTTTTACATATAGGCACTTTGGGGAAAAATTGAAGCCCACGACATAAAAAATGCCCTGCAGTACGGTTCCATTGGAGATATTTTCACCTCCGGGACTCGCTTTAGTCCTTGAGACGAGCTCTATCGGACAAAATTTTGCCTCCACTCGAGGCCACTGAAAAAGTCCAAGAAATTTTCAAAAATGCTTTTTCCTAAAAAATACATCCCCACTTTGGTAAGCGAAATGCATTGTAAACACGATGCTATCCCCCACTTCCTAAGTGAAAAATACTGTTTTTTTGGGTTTTGGTTTTTCAAAAATTTTAGTTTTTTATTAAAAGGAACTTTTTCAGTGGCTTCCCTCCACTCTTTATTTTTGTCCTTGAGGCGGGCTCTATTGGACAAAGTTTTGCCTCAAGGACTCATTTTTGTCCTTGAGACGGGCTCTATTGGACACATTTCTACCTCAAGGACTCATTTTTGTCCTTGAGAACGGCTCTATGCGAACAAAATCCAGGCTACCTCATGAAAAATAGTCCTTTAGCAAGCTTTTTTAAGATTAATGCTTTCTTGTTATCTCTCAGAAATGAGGGATAGAAAATCAGTTTTAAGTCAATTGATTTGGAAACAATGCTTAATCAAGCATTTCCCAGCTCCTTTGGCCAGATCAGTTCTTGCAATTGATCCATTGAACGGATGATTGGATTGCCGCGTTCATTTAATACCCACTTGATCAAATTCACGCCGTATAAATGGGTGAGGGTGACATACATCATTTTTCTCCGCCAGGCGGCATCCAATTTCACCCCTGGCCGATAGCTGTTCATGAATGCTTGCATGGCCGGCGAATGTTGGGATAATAAATCTGTATAAAGGCATACCCACTCATATTCTGGAGGAGCAATCCGACAGTCGGCTAAATCAATAAGCCCTGCAATTTCATAGTTTTCACCGTCTTTATCCAAAAGAAGATGATCAGTTGTTAAATCGGCATGAACGAGGCAGCTCTCCCATTGATGTTCGTCATAATTGGTCAGAAACGCCCCGATTTCAAGAATAACTTCTTGTGGCAGGACACCGGTAAGTTCCTTCACGACTTTCTCTTTTCTTTCCTCTTGAAGTAACTCCCAACTACTTAAGTAAGCATTCATTTTATCGGAAAGATCACCAACGGGGTAACCATGAAGTTTTGCGATGATGCCCCCGAGCCCGCGCGCTATTTCTATTTTATTACTTTCGGTCATTTTATCGAAAACCTCGCGAACCGCCTCTCCTTCAATTTTCGTTACGATCATATAATTCCATCCGCCATATTGGCCAACGGCAATAAGACGTGGAATCGGCAAATTGACATCTTTTAAATGGAGGTATGTATCACGCTCCGAATAAAAATCGTTGGGAATGAGCGGCATAAAAATCTTCAGCACGTAAACACCATCAATCATGAAGACGGCGTGTGTTCCCGGATATCCTTTTTGCACAGAATGGCACTTGATGTTTTCCTTTTTGCAAATTTCTTTAATCGCCGCCTCCCAATAAACTTCATTTGTAAAAATCTCTTTCCACTCTTCCCAGCTCGAAATGTCGTTTGCTCGCATGCTCCCCCTCCTATAACTCCCCTAATAAACGCCTGTTTTCCGCCACCCGAGACACTTGTCCAGACCCTTTTTTCTTTTACACATACTATATGGATGTGAGATGAATTCTCTCCTGCCCGGCTTAAAGTAGGGGGCGGAACTTCAGTTTGCTGTCCCTGGCTTTCAAGCGGCAGTTTTGCAATTCCCTACCCCCATTTCTTCATCATGCGTTCGTTTTGCCATAATCCCTCTTCAGGATTATGGCTTTTTTTATTTCCCGCCATTTACATATCGTCTTAAATAAAGCGGAAGTTCTCCTTGTTCAAATACTTGAATCAGTTCGCGGTGGGGAATTTCAACTTTCGAGATGGCGGGATAAATGGATGTGCTTCTCCCTCTTTCATAGCGCCGGCCGAGAGACTCAACCGCTTTCTTCGTATCTTCTTCAATGGAATTGACATACTGTTGGATTTGATGGAGTTGCTGGACAATCATAAAATATTCTGCTTTCATTCGTTCAAGTTCATTGATTTTTTTGCGCATGTGGCGTGTGGCCGCTTCCACTTCCCGGTCCCTTGCTTCATTTAACGTTCGTACAAACTCATCCATTCGATCGTTTTTACTTTCCTTTAAAGCATCCAGTTCTTCGAGCGCTTCTCGTTCTTTAGAAAGATACCGCAAAAAAACATCCCTGCTTTCCTGAAGCTCTTCCCTTCCTATTTTTGAATTCCGCCTCCCATATTCATTTAAAAGATCTTCATATTCTTTCGAGGCGTTTTCTTTTTGTTTATTTAATTTGTTCCATTTTTGAGTTGCCGCTTTAATTTTTTCCTCGTATTCCTCACTCATTTCAACGAATTGCTTTAATTCAGGGTACACTTTAAGTTCTCCCTTCTCTTCCTTTTCTTAAACTATACATATACATCATTCGTTAAAGTAAAACGGTTATCGACCCGGGCATAAAAAAAAATAGGTCCGGAACCTATTTAAAGTGAGCCAACTATAATCATAGTTTGGTAGATGTTACCACACCCCCATTGACCCCCACGCTTTCCCGAAACCTATTTGCGTAACTAACATTACGAAAAAACAGGAGGTACTCATCCATGAAAAAGTTATTAGTTGCATCTATTTTAGGAGCTTCTCTAATTGGTGTAAACGCAGGTGTTTCTCACGCAGCGGCACCGCAAACAAACAATGACTGCAACGTTCAATTCTCGAACGAAGATTTTAATAAATATTTTAATAACGAAGATTTCAACAACTATATCCAGGAGCTTATTCAAAAATATGGACTAGAAAATGTTCATGTGATTAAGAAAAGCGACAATTGGAAGCAAGAAGAAGCAAAACCAAACAAACAAGTACAAGTAAAGGTGCCTGAACAAGCAAAAGCACCTGAGGCAAAACCGGCTCCAAAACAGCCAACAACGGAAAAACAACAAACCAATGAAACTGCAAAAGCACCATCTACTTCTCAATTAACGGCAGATGAGAAACAAATGTTTGATCTTGTCAACAAAGAACGTCAAAAAGCTGGCGTTAAGCCGCTTGAAATCGACATGCGTTTAGTAAAAACAGCCCGTCTTAAATCAAAAGACATGATTGACAAAAACTATTTCGACCACAATTCGCCAACTTACGGTTCTCCGTTTGATATGATGAAAAAGTTTGGCATTTCTTATAATACTGCAGGCGAAAACATTGCAGGCAACCAAACGGTACAAGCTGCTCATACAGCGTTAATGAACTCACAAGGACACCGCGAAAACATTCTTAACCCATCTTATACAAAAGTGGGCATTGGGATCGTAGACGGCGGCCCTTATGGCAAAATGTTTACACAACAATTCATTGGATAAATCATTCAAGACTCCATCTTATAAAGATGGGGTCTTATTATTTTCTTCATTTTTACAGCTATTATACGATTGATTACCAATTCGTAACCGTTGGTTCTTTTTGTCTCACCGGCAAAAGTAATTCAAACGTCGTTCCTTTTCCTTTTTCACTCGTGACATAGAGCATTCCTTTATGGTTTTTTATAATTTTATGGCTGACCATAAGTCCAAGCCCGGTGCCTTCTTCTTTTGTCGTAAAAAACGGCTGCCCTATTTTTTCAAGTACTTCTTTGTTCATTCCTACACCGCTATCTTTAAAAGTGAAGCAAATTGAATCGTCACCTTTCATCGTTGCGGTAATCTCAATTGTTCCGCCTTCTGGTGTTGCTTCTATTGCATTTTTAATTAAATTGATGAAAACTTGTTTAATTTGAAACGAATCGCAATAAATTTCAGGCAGCGGTTCATTTATTCCTAAAAATAAATCAACGTTTTTCAAAATGGCCTGTGTCCGGAGCAATGATACCGTATCTTTTAACGTTTCGCCAAGATTGTTTTTTTCAAGGTGGTTTCGATCTGTCTTTGCAAGCAATAAAAATTCTTTTATAATATGTTCAATTCGATCCACTTCACCTAAAACGATGGAGAAATACGATTCATTGATGTTGCTTTCCGCCTTAATCAATTGAATGAATCCTTTTAATGAAGTTAAAGGATTGCGGATTTCATGGGCGACACCAGCGGCAAGTTCCCCGACAACATTTAACGTTTCGGCTTTTCTTAGTTTTTCTTCCGTTTCCCTTTGCCGGGTCACGTCATGAAAAATGGCAAGATGAATGCCGGGATGTATATCTTTTTTACATGTAAAATGAATATGCTTTATTTCACCGCTTCTATGACGCAATTGGCATTCACCGATTAATTTTTCTTCCTGGAATAACTCCTTCCAGTACGACGATACACTCTTTTGGCAATTAACCCCATCAAAAAAAGGATCCAATTTTTGCATTAATAGATCATCTTCCGCTCTTCCGAATAGTTTGCATGCGGCTGGATTTACATCAATGATTTGGCGATCATCATTAAGGAGAATAAAGGCATCAAGCGCATTTTTGAACAGCTCTTTGAACTTTGATTCATCCTGGTCTTGAACAAAAAAGTGATGCTTTACGTCTATGGAAGTGCCAATCACTTCGATTACATTCCCATGATCAGTTATGGGAATAAGCGTAGTATAGAAGCTGTGTTTGTTATAATGCGTCATTAATGTCGAAATCTTTCCTTCAAAAGCTTCTTCGATGAAGGGTGTCCAATCTGCCAATGCATGCTCGGAAAATAGTTCGTTCATATTACGGAAACGATCTTCATCCTTCTCAAGATCACTTACAGTATGTTCTTTCAAAAATGCGATTAAAAAACCTTTAGGTGACCGCTTTAGCCGAAAAGTATAAACTGGATTCAAGTGCAACGTTTCCGTAAATGGTTTAACATAACGAGACTCTAGCATGTGTAAACGGTCCCGTAACTGACGGATTTCTCTTTTCAATTGAATGACTTCTAGATCCTGCTCGACCATCCGTACTGAAACCCCTTTACTTTATTATTTTATCATTTTATTGCATAAATATTTTCCGTGTTATCTCTTCGACAAATCTAGAGACAATCCTATTGTGCAAATATCCTATTTTCAACACTATCTATTTTAGTTCTTTTTTACTAACTTTTCAGTCAGCCCAAGACAGAAAAGCCCTTCATAAATATTGAAAATAGAAGGACTGGCGGTGATTTTTACTTGATTTTTCCTATAATGTTGTTAATAAATGCATATGACATTGGACCGAGATGTTTTTTTTGAATAATCCCTTTCGAATCAATAATGTAACTTGTCGGGGCAGATAGAATTTCGTATTTTTTTACGGCTTCTGCATTTTGATCAAGCAAAATGGGAAACCATGCATCATATTCCTTCACAAACGATTCAATGTCGTCCCTGTTTTTTTCATTATACGTTAAATTAATTGCAAGAATTTCTACATCTTTTGCTTGGTATTTTTTATAATACTTTTGGAGTGCTGGCATCTCTTTTCGGCAAGGCACACATGAAGTTTGCCAGAAATTTAAAATGACTTTTTTTCCCCGGTAGTCATCAAGCGCGATTTTTTGCCCATCTAATGAAGTTAACGTGAAATTGGGTGCACGGTTTCCGGGATTTAAACCTGTCTTCCCGTTATAATCCCTACTCTCAAACGTTTCGGAAGGATTATCAATAAGAGGTTTCCCTTCCTGACGTGATGCCCAGACGGCGATTCCTATAAGGGCTAGAAGGATGAGAAGAATGAACAACGGTTTTACTTTCATAACAAGCCTCTTTATCGTCAGTTTTTAAAATTTTCGCTCTTTGACTCCATTATATATCCTTTTCTCCTATTTGTCTTCGGTATGATATTGACCATTCTTTTTAAATTTTAAAGAAAATAGGAGTTTTAGCCTATATTCGTACTTATAAAGAATATTGAATTTTAGCCGATATATAATTCGAACACATGCACAACGAGAGAATAAAGTGAGGATGACAACGATGGACATAACAAGCATCATCGGTATAATTATCGGATTTGTTGCTATAGCTGTTGGAATGATCTTAAAAGGCGTCAGCCCGATTGCCCTTATCAATCCGGCAGCCATACTTATCATTTTCGCAGGAACACTTGCCACTATATTAATCGCATTCCCTTTAAGCGAAATAAAAAAACTTCCAAAACTATTTAAGATTTTGTTTACTGAACAAAAGTTATTGAAGATCACTACACTTATTGAATTGTTTATTGAATGGGCAACTATCGCGAGAAAGGAAGGGCTGCTTGCTCTTGAACCGAAAGCTGAGGAAGTGGATGATCCATTCCTGCAACAAGGAATAAAAATGATCGTAGACGGCCAGTCCCCTGAATTTATTCGCGACGTCTTAATGAAAGATGTTGAAACAATGGAAGAACGGCATTTAAACAACGCCTCTATCTTTTCCCAGGCAGGCACGTACGCACCGACACTGGGTGTTCTTGGAGCGGTTATCGGCCTTGTGGCTGCTCTAGGCAATATGGCCGATATTGAAGAACTTGGCCACGCGATTTCCGCAGCTTTTATCGCAACATTGTTTGGGATTTTTTCCGGGTATGTTCTCTGGCACCCATTTGCAAATAAATTAAAACGAAAATCCCAACACGAAGTAATGATCAAGCAAATTATGATCGAAGGGCTGCTTTCCATCCAGGATGGAACTTCCCCGAAAATTTTAGAAGAAAAATTATTAACATATCTTCCTGCAAGTGAACGGGATGCTTATAAAGATGGTGGTACGAATGGCTAAAAAGAAGAAAAAAAAAGATGACCATATTGATGAGTCCTGGCTTATTCCATATGCTGACTTATTAACCCTTTTGCTTGCCCTGTTCATTGTTTTATTTGCAATGAGTGAAATCGATGCTTCGAAATTCAAGCAAATGGCAAGCGCCTTTCGCAATCAGTTCAATGGCGGAACCGGAATTATGGAAGAACAAGCGCCTGTTCCTCCTGAAACGCCGTCCATTCCAGAAAAGGAAAAAAATGATCATCTATCAAAGGAAGATCATGAAAGGCTGGAAAAAGCAAAAAAAGAACTGGAATCGTTACAACGGTTGCAAGAAAAATTGGATCATTTTATAAGTGACAATCACTTAAATAAAAGCCTGCAAACAGAACTGACAGAAAACGGGCTTTTAATTACGATTTTAAATAATGCGCTCTTTGATTCCGGCAGCGCAACCGTAAAACCGGGTTCTGTGAAACTTGCAAAAAAATTGTCTAAGCTTTTAGTAACCCATCCTGCGCGAAATATCGTTATTGCAGGTCATACGGACAATGTGCCGATTAAAACCTCTCAATATCCATCAAACTGGGAGTTAAGCGCCATGCGTGCGGTCAATTTTATGCGCATATTGATTGAAAATCCCGAACTTCCTCCAAAGTCGGTTAGCGCGAGCGGATATGGAGAATACCATCCAAAAGCTTCTAATCAAACAGAAGATGGTCGAGCTAAAAACCGGCGTGTAGAAGTATTAATTTTGCCTAATTACGATATTAAGAAAGCGAAGTAAGGAAAAAGCGCCTATAATGCGCTTTTTCCTTACTTTTTCTTCTCCTTTACCTTCGGTTCACGGCTCATTTGATAATCTTCCAAAAATGAAATGCGGTCAAGCATTGTCGGATGGTCATACAAGAAAAATTTCACAAGTTTCGGCGGATTTACTTCACTAAGCCCTGAAATCGTCAACTTTTGAAAAGCGCCTACTGCTGCCTTTGGATCCTTTGTCATTTCAATCGCATATTTGTCGGCATCATATTCCACCTTTCTTGATATCGCACTTTCGACAGGACTCACAGCAAACGACAATAAAGCAAAAATGAGAAGCAGAACAGGCAGGCCGGCTATATCTTCCACCCCTTTAATCCCCCACCTGTCGCCAAAGCGGTTTACCGCCCATTGATAGAGCTTGTTTCCAAGAAAGAGGCCGATAAATGACTCGATAAAGGCGATCAAAAGATTCCAATACAAGTGATGCATGACATAATGCCCCATTTCGTGAGCCATGACAAATAAAACCTGGTTTTCACTTAACTGCTTTAATGTCGTATCCCATAAAACAATTCGTAAATTCGAACCAATACCATTCACATAAGCATTAAGCGAATTCGTTTTTTCCGACATGTTCACTTCATACACGTTGGATGCAGGAATATCGGCCCGATCAGCCAGAGCAAGAATTCTCTCTTTTAACACCTTATCTTTCAATGGATAAAAATCATTGTATAGCGGATCGATGACAACAGGCTGAATGAAATAAAGGAAAATGGTAAACGGGATGGAAACGAGCCATGCATAAAACCACCATCGCCTTTTGCTTTTGCGGATAAAAAAGAAAATTACGAGCACTGTTAAAACCGTGAATAAATAGTCCACCCAGAAGGAAATGAGGCCATCCTTCATCCAACCTGAAAAGGATTGTACCGATACGTTATACTCTTTAGAAACAGTATAGCTGTAATAGTCAAGCGGAAATGTAAGAATGTAGCTTACAATGGATAAAAGAAGGACATAAAGAGCGGTATGTATAATTGAAAAACGTGTGACTCCGCTCGATGCTTCCCTAAACTTTTTGGACAGGCCGAAGCCTAATACGAGAAGATAAATAAGCCAATTAAGCGGTACGGATATAAAGTAAATAAAGTCTTTCATTCTTGAAAATTCATGGCTTAACTCTTGCTGCCGTTCATTCATAAACATTGAAGGATCCGCAGCCGTTCCTTTTAAATGCAAAGGAAGCTCCGTATTCGCCCAATGAAACAAGTAATACCACATAAGGATCGCAAACATCACAAAACCGAGTCCGAACCATAATGCCTTTTTCATCTTGCTTCCCACCTTTCTTACACCTACTCCTAGTTTAAGTCACTTTGTCCAAATTAGAACAAAAAAATAGAAAGGAGATTCTCTTTCGCATCTCCTTTCTATTTTACATCGCTTCTTTAAATTCAAATTGCGGTGCGCGTTGAAACAACTTCGTAATATAAAGATAATAACAAAATCCAACGAAAGCCCATGCGGAGCCTGCAATCATTGAATCTCACGCCCATACACATATCCCGTTTCCTTTGCCCGCCTTCTTCTTTTGTATTAATCCTTTTCTTTAATTTCCCTGTTCCAGCGACTACAGTAATCGTCTCACCCACAATTTCCGTTTCCACTTTCAATGCCGTTGAAATCGCTTCTGCCACTTGTTGGGTTAACTCCTGAATCTCCATCAAGCATGTCACGGTCTCATCCTGATGTCGCTTATTTTAATATTGTTGAGCAGCTTATCCATTTTCAAGTAAGCTTAAATAATCTTTTTATACACTTAATTGGATGTTATATTTGTTATAAAAACATAAGAAGCAATCCAATTCCCAAAAAAACTCCTCCAAATAAAAAACGTAGCCCTTCGCTTGTGATTGAGTCAGAAATTAAATCAATAAATCCAGCAATGAAACCTTTAAAATTCTCCTGGTCTTTATCTTTTAAAATCATATAAAATCCTGAGCCCAATAAATAAAATCCAATTATAAAAGAAACCATTTCATAACAAAACAATTTTTACCACCTGTTATTTATAACTTTTAACTTTTCAATTCTTACGCCAATTTCTACATATAACATAAGCCTTTCTGATATAATGTGACTCTACGACCTTCTTTGTTATAGACTACATCGCAAACGGAATCGTTTCGCCTTTCTTTATCACGGCAACAAGTTGATCAGCGGCATTCCATTTCTTTGTATTTCTTCTTCAAGGATTTCTTCCGCAACTGTAAAAGCATAGCAAAAGCGGTTCGATTAATTATGGCTTGTAATGCAATGCCATTAACAGGAGGGCAAAGATTTGAATATACAAACGTACAAATTCACGGACGATGGCAAGATCCCTAACCATCCCGATTTAGAATTAGTTATTTATTCAGACGTTTTACAGGAGGCGTCTTGCAAAGATTTATTTTTGAAAAATGGTTGGGATGGCGTGTGGGTAAATGGCATTTTTCCTTATCATCATTTTCACAGTACGGCCCATGAAGTTTTAGGTGTGATCCAAGGGGAAGCAATCGTGCAATTTGGCGGCAAGCATGGCGAAGCTGTAAAAATGAAGCAGGGGGATGTCGCTGTCATCCCCGCAGGGGTCGGGCATAAAAACATACAATCCAGTTCCGATTTTTCAGTAGTGGGCGCTTATCCGAAAGGGCAAAAGTGGGACTTATGCATCGGCAAACCTGAAGAACGGCCAGGGGTTTTGGAAAATATCCGAAAGGTTCCACTCCCGAAAAAAGACCCTGTTTTTGGAGATCGGGGTCCACTTATTGAGCTATGGTTGAAATAAGCATGCCGATCATTTAAGAGGGCTATTTCGCCCTCTTAAAAAGCATTTGCAAGTGTCGGAACGACAGTTAAATTTTCATGTTCCGTCTCAAAGCCGTTTGGCTGAATATAGATGGCCTTCATCCCTGAAAGAAGTGCGGGCGCGATTTCATTCAAAATATTATCTCCAATCGAAACGGCTTCTTCGGGCTTCACCTTGTATTTTTCGAGCAAATACGTAAACCGCTCTTTCGTTTTTACCGGCTTTAAAGCCGATGTAACAACTTCATGGAACAGCCCTTCTAATCCAAGTTCCCTTAAAAGCCTCATCACATCCTCATGCTCGCTGTTCGTTAAAACGGCGATGATTTTCTCTTCTTTCAGCCGGGTAAGCGCTTCTTTCAACCCCGGCGTTTTCGTTAATGAAAATTGGTCGGAAACCATATACTCTTTTGTTAGATTATAAGCTTCCCATGTATCCTGCTCGGTTAATCCGTAATGAACGGCTGTTACAAACGGCAGCCACCAGCCGTCCCCGATCGCAATCATCCGCTTTAAATCAAAAGAAATCGTTTCTCCGTACTCCTTCTCCCTCTTCTCTCTTGTCCATTCGCTTCCGTCCCAATTATGTACTGCTGTAATTTGCATCGTTAATGGCTCAATCGTAATGGCGGCATCATTTTGGAGATCATACACTTTCCCGATTTTAACTGGATGGATGCCCTCTTTCATTTTCTCATACGTTTCATAAAACTCATCAGCGATTTCAGGGTCCACCTTTTTCTGAAGCAGCTTACAATAATAATCAAAATGCTCCGTATCTTCATAAAGCGTTCCGTCCAAATCAAAAATTAACAGCTTGCTTTGTTGAATCATTTCTTTCAACTTCACACACACTCCTTTTTATATTCATGATGCCCGAAATGAATGAACTCTGTCCAGTTTAGTTTCTCCAAAAAATGATTGACAAGACTTAAGTTATATCATACTGTATATAGCGTACTACTCTAAGTAATACACAAAAGACAAGTAAGGTGGGATAAACTTGTTATTAAATCTTGACCCACGAAGCAGCACGCCGATTTGGGAGCAGGTCGTCCATCAAATTAAGGAACTGATTTTAAAAGAAGTCCTTCTTCCGGAAGATAAGCTGCCTTCCGTTCGCGAGTTAGCTTCCAATCTGTTAATCAATCCGAACACCGTAAGCAAAGCCTATCAGGAACTTGAACGGCAAGGAATTATTGAAACATTAAGGGGAAAAGGGACATTTGTTGCCGCCAACATAACACCAAAAGCGGATGAAAAAAAAGCGGAAGCCATTCGCCAATCTTTGAAACAGCTCATCATTGAAGCGCAATATTTAGGAATTGATAGGGAAACTTTTTTCCTCTGGGTTGAAAAATGCATGAATGAATTAGGAGGAACGAACGATGCTGAGCGTGAATAACATCAGGAAATCGATTGAAGGGAAACTCATTTTAGATGATATTTCTTTTTCGCTTGAAAAAGGAAAAATCGCCGGGCTGATCGGACGAAACGGTGTGGGGAAAACGACGTTGCTCCGCACGCTTGTCGGCATTCTCGATCCTGATTCTGGAAGCGTGACTTATAATAATGTCAATATACATACTCATCCTGAAATCAAGCAAAAAATCGCATACGTTCCCGATTCGACAAACCTGCTGCGAAATTACAGCATTAAAGAAATCGTTAAGCTTTATGAAATGATTTATAACGATTTCGATACGGACTATTTTTATGAATTGCTCAACCGGTTTAACTTGCCCGACCGTAAAATACGCGGGTTTTCAAAAGGAATGCAAGCCTTATTGAATATGATTCTATCTTTTTCCACAAGGGCAGATTTAATTATTTTAGATGAACCGACAAATGGACTTGATCCAATCATAAAGCGGCAAATTCTCCAATTTTTAATCGAAGAAGTGTCAGAACGGGACATTACCGTATTGCTCTCGACACATCATCTGGATGAAATGGAGAAAATAGCGGATACCGTCATCATGATGAAAGAAGCAAGCATCGAGTCAATCACATCAATGGATGAA
>NZ_JBBHZM010000021.1:0-66937 GCF_049843615.1 Fictibacillus sp. Mic-4
CCACACTAGAGAAGTTTGATCCTGTTTTTGCTTCTATTTTTGTTTCCCCGCTAAAAACTATGGGTTTATAAAATAGATTCGTTGCCTAACTGAATATAAACTGTGAAAATTCCGGAAGGGGCACTGGTAATATAAAAATAGTATAACAAGAAAAAGATCACCTTCTACACTGCATAGAGGATGATCCGTTCTATCTTCATTTTCGCTGATCTAAAAACATCCCGTCCGGGTTATAGGAGGCGTATGGATTGGCGTATTGGACGGACTTGCTTTTCTTTTGCTTCATTACAATGATGTCATTTTTAATTTCATGTAATTGTTCGGTTAAAATTGGTTCGATCGATTGGTTGATTTGAACAATCGCTGATCCTATTTTCTTATCTTTTTCGGAATACGTTTCAGGAAGCTGTTCCATAATGGACTGGCGCTGGTCCAGCAATTCGTTCAGTCTCGTAATATAGGCTTCCCGCTTCTCTTTTGGCAGGCCGCTTTTTACGTGTCCATACAGCTTTTGCGAAACTTCCAGCAAAATTTCAATAGGACCCATTACACCCTGCCGCCTTCACCATATTGCTGCCTCCGGTTGATTTGGATCACTTCTTTCCACGTATCACGAAATTCCGTTACGTATCCTTCGACTTCTTCTAAAATCTCAATATCGCTTTTGACGTTCGCTTCAATTAAACGGCGATGGATATAGTCATACATTTGCATGAGCGACTTTGAGATTTCAATGTCCATGTCCAGCGTTACCATTAACTCTTGAATAATCTTCTGGGCTTTAAGGCAATTTGTATTTTTTTCTTCGATATGATTTGCCTTTATGGCCGCTTTGGCCAGGCCGATAAATTTTAAACATCCGTTATATAACATTAACGTCAACTCACCTGGTGATGCCGTTTGGACGCTGTTCGTTTGATATTGTTGATACGGATTCGGTAGAGACAATTCGATCCACTCCCTCTAGTTGCTTCCTTTAAATTGATACTTATTGCCCGCCGCCAAATTGCTGCATCAAGTAGGCGCTTTGCTGGTTGGCCCGCTGAATCGCGGTCTCCATTGCTGTAAACTGGCGGTAGTAGCGGTCTTCAGTATCTTTTAGGCGCTCTTGCAAGTCAGAAATACGTTTATCGACATCAATTAAATTTTTGCCGATCGTGAACTGTTGGTTCGTTGAATAGCTTTTCCCGGCTTTCAGTTCGACTTTGGCCATCGTCGCGTCGATCGAGTCGCGCATCCGGTAAGCAATTCCTTTATCTTCATAGGTTGTTCCTCTATTGGCGAAAACTTTCATAACGCTTTCAGGATCCTTGGCAATCGCATCACGGAGCTTCGTTTCATCGATTTCAAGCTTTCCGTTCGCCAAATAATCGCTCGTCGTCTTAATCCCAATTTGGGCAAGCTGGTTCATCTCTTTGTTGCCTGTGTTGACCGATGAATAAATATCGCGGCGCAGTTGGGCCAGTCCGCTTGATAAAATCGAATCGCCGCTCAACATCCCGCTTTTTGCTTTCTCATCCCATAGCTCCGCTTCTTTATCGGACATTTCCTTACGCTGCTCAGACGTCAGCGGCGGATAGTCGCGATACCGTTTTTCGGAAATCTTGTCATTGACCTTGCCGATCACTTCATTATATTTATCCACAAAGCTTTTAATCGTGTTAAAAATGGAATCGGTATCCGTCGTCGTCGTGATTGTCGCCGTGCTATTCGCCTGTTTTAACGTATAAGTAATGTTGGAAATCGTAAACGTATTGGTTGTTCGCTCAGTCGCCAAACCGTTGATCGTAAACGCAGCGTTTTTTCCTGTATTGGCAATGGCCGTCGATGTAAAGCCCAATGTTTTTGTAAAAAAGTTGCCCCCGGTTTCACTGACCAGTTCAATTTCCGCCCCGTTTTTATTGTCGCCCGTCTGTTTTGTCGAGATGGAAACTTTATCCGTTTGTGAGTCATAAAAGGCCGTAACCCCGAGACCAGAGTCATTGATTTTTTTAAAAATGTCATTAAGGGAATCTTTAGACGGATCAATATCAAATTTTAAATTTTTAAATGTGCCGTCGGGTTGAAAGACTTTCAACTCAAACGAAGTTCCAAAGCTGTTATCTCTAAATGTCCCTGCCTGGTCTAAAGGTTTTGTCGGGTCAATTTTTGCATTCGGATCGGCTGAGAGCGTTCCGGATATTCCTGTTGAGATCTCTGCAAGTTGGCTTACCGAAATTTGCGCGGACGTGTTGCCGGAAAGACCGCTTGCTGTAGCGGTAACGGCTGCTTCATTCGTGCTCGTCACCTTTTTGGTAAGGAAATTCCCCTGTCGGCCAACGCCTGTAAAAAGGAGGTCATCCAGCTCCTTTAATGTTTTATTCATATCACGGTAGCCATCCCGCTGCCATTCGAGAATTTGTTTCTTTTGCGTTAATTTATCAAGCGGCTGGCGTTCGGCCTTCATTAAGTCAGAGACCATTTTATCAATGTCCATTCCACTCGCCAAACCGCTAATTCTCATGTTGTTGCTCATTTTCGTTCACCGCCTGACTAAATTTTTTTATCCACCAATAAACCCATAAAATCAAGCATCGCTGCATACATATCAAGGAACTTTTTCGGTGGGATTTCTTTAATCACTTCCTGTGTCCGGTCATCCACGATTTGAACGTAATAGTCGTTTAGCTTCTCATGCAGGACAAATTTAGCAGATGTATGCGACGGCGTTAAAAATTGATTCACACCGCTAATCATTTTTTCGATGTCTTCTTTACCAGGATGTACCGACAGTCGTTCTTGCTGTTCTGAGGCTTCTGGCTGTTCCGTCAGTAAATTCCTTTCATTTGTCAATTGAAATGAAATGGGTGGGGTTACACGATTCACTTCCACCACGACTGCCTCCTTGCATAAAAATAGAACTACTAGTTATATCGGTTAAAATGGCGGAAAATTAAATGAGCGGAAAGTCCTAATTTAAATAAGAAAAAAAAACAATGCCCTTCCGTTAAATATGTGAAAAGGCATTGTCTTATCGTTTTACGTATAGATATTCAGCAATAATCCCTTCAATTCCCCGATTACATCTAAAATATCGAGGCTGCTTTTTTGGCCTTCAACGACCGCATTTGTTAAATTTGTAATCTTTTGATCGACTTCCTGAACGATTTGATAAACTTTTGTCTGGCCCCGGCGGTTATATCCGCGGCGCTCTTCTAAGCTGAGCCCGTGTTTTACGGCATCTTCCAAAAACTCTTTGACGAGCTGTTTATATTTCCTTAGTTCCTCGACGGTCCGTTTTTCAGCTAAAACTTTTCCCTGATCTTCGATTTTCGTCATGAGCTGATTGAGCTTTTCAATCGTTTGTTGCTCTCTTCCCTTTGCCATCACTTCCGCAAAAGAAACCTTTTCCGCTGTCTGGCTGGGTTTAGGTTGAAGTGGATTAAACCCGGGACGCCAAATTTTCTGTACATCCATGCCTATTTCACGCCTTTATCATTATTTCATTTCAAGCTTAATACTCTTTTTCCAATTGTTCAATCATTAGCAGGATCTCGGCAATGACCGCATACAATTGAGGGGGAATGCTCTCCCCTAAATCGATCTCGAGCAAATTCCCAATCAACGACTCATCCTTCTGAATAGGGATATTATGTTTCTGGGCAAGCTTAATAATTTCTTCGGCAAGCTTTCCTCTTCCTTGAGCCGTTACTTTCGGCGCTCTTCCTGATGACTCATCATATTGAATAACAGCTGCAGAAGGGCCGTTCATTTTTTTCCGATTGACCGCGTTAAAATATTGACTTCTCATACCGTAATGTTCAATCCTTTGTCCGTGCTGTAATCCTCTTGTCCGTGTGTCGCCTGAGCAGATGGGGATTCTTTCTTTTCGTTCAGCGGAGAAAATTGGATACTCGAAACATGGTAACCGATCTCTTTTAATCTTATAGATGCTTCTTTAGCAAGCGGCTCCAGCTTTTCTTTAGCATCCTCTTTGTCATTTTTAATGGTTATAGAAAGCTTCCGATTGACGACAGAAATCGTAATTCCGACTTCCCCTAATTTTTTCGTTTCCAGTAAAAAATATAAGCTGCAATTCTCCCAATCTACCTTTTCCCCACTATTTCGCGAATTCAATACGATCTTTACATTTTTCACTTCATCGTTCATGACAAATGGCAATTGAAAAAGCAAATTGGATATGCCGCTGGATTCCGTTTTAGCAAGCAATTGCTGGCCGGCAAGATGGGTTAACGCCGTTTCAGCCAATTGGCCTGCTTTTGAATGAACCTGTTCGTTCGCCAGCTTAATAAGCGACGATTTTATATTTTCCGGTAGTTCCGTCGCAGATTCCTTGTTTGAAAGGAGATGTCTGGCCACATCGGATTCATGATTGAAGCCGAGCTGGCGTACTTTTTCAAACATGTGCCTTGGTGATGCTTCTGCCGCATCGTCTATGACTGGCAAAAAGGAAGAAGGGGAAGGAGCTTTAAAAAGCTCTTCGGCGACAAAGTGCTGCACTTTCGTGATGCCCGGCTGCCAATTGATTTTCTCTAACTCTGCCTGCACTTGTTTGACGATTTGCCCGCTAGACGACATGTCCCCTTTTTGCACGAATTGCTTCGCTTCCGCCAACCGGCTGCTTGCCTCCATTAACGCCTTTTCCGTCTCCATATCGGCAAACAACATCATGTCGCTTTTTAAAATGCTTTGATCAATCTTTTGAATGACCGTCTCAAGCAATTGTTTTGCCGGCACCGCTGCATTTTTCCCCTGTCCGAGGATTGGCTCCACATGGTTCAGGCTGCGGACAACCTCTCTTTGCATCTGTTTAAAATCCTGCGCTAAACGTGAAAGCCTGGCGGTCACGGTATGAATCACTATATCTTTTGATTGGAAAGGACCCAGTGCTGGTGCTTCTTTCGCATTTAGTGAAAGAGGAAAAACGTCATTATTATCACTTTTATGAATAGCCGTTACGTTCTCCATCTCCGTCGCAATTGTCCGGTTCCCGTTCAATGCATTTATAGATGAATGAAGACCTGGTTCTTCTTGAACAGAAAGAGGAACATCGCCAGGGCCACTTGAACGCGCAAGGCTATTTTCCAATTTTGCGAATTGTTTAATGGCTTCGTCCGTTATACGCATGACTTCCTGGTCAGGGGATTGAAGCTGCGATGGTTTCTCCTGTCCAATCGAAAGACGTTGAAGTTCTTTTTCCAACTGGACGAGCAGTTCCGAGAACGGCCTTCCATTCAATGCCGAATGAAGAGCTTCTAAATTTTTTGCGGTTAATGAAATATCTTTTTTGACTGCCATTTCAATCGTTTGCAATTTTGCCGATAATGGCGCTTTTTCTGTTTTTAAAAAAGTAGCAACAGCTTCTATCACTTCTCCCGTTACGGGAATTCCTTTTTGTTTCAAAATGGTTAACGCCGCTTCTAAACCGGGGAAATTCTCCATTCCGCGCGGTAATGCCCCTTGTTGCAGACGTGACGAAACGTTCGGGACGATGCTCGCTTCAATGGTTCCGTTCTTGATCGCTTGAATCTGCAACTTCATCGTGCCATTGTCTGGATGAAACGCGGAAGAGGTAAATTGAACATGAACATCATTTCCTTTAATGGTCACAATCGCTTCATGAGCCGATTTCCACTCCTTAATCGAAGCAGAATAAACATCCCCAACCTTGAGCGCTAAAGGCTCTTCGCCAGACAAAGCGTGGGCCGCAATCACAAATGGTTTTTGACTTACTTCCATTGACTTCACTCCGACCTGTTCTGCTTATAATAGTTATATCGGAAGAAAAGTGGGTTTGTTTATAAAAAATCGAGTTGACTTGATAATAGTTCTACTTTAAAATCCATTTAGGAACACTTGTTCTGAATGTATAAAAACAATGGAAGGTGAATAATTTGAACGATTCAATAAATTTGCCTGATTACAAATTAATTAAAAAAGTGCCAAATGAAGGGCTTGAAATGTTATGTGGAAAATTACTTGGTGATGGAAATATCCTTATTCAAGCGAAAAGAACTCCAAGATTCCGATTCTCTCACTCCGTTAAAGATAAAGAATGGTGCTTTTATTGTTACAAAGAACTCTCCGTTTATTTTCCTTTAAATTCTCCCCGGTATCGAAAAATAACTGACAAAAGAGTAAACGCTGGTTTTACAGAGATGTATTATGTTCAGTCAAAAACCTCTTTAGTTTTTAAGGAATTAAAAAAACTTTGGTATCCTGACAATAAAAAAGTTCTCCCTATAAAATTACTCTATCATGTCATGAGCCCTCTATGTCTTGCTTGGTGGTATCAGGATGATGGTAATTTAAAAATTGGAAATGGTATCCCCAATAAAATTACACTATCAACTGATTCTTTTTCATACGAAGAAAACCATTTCTTAATTCAATTACTTCAATCCAAGTTTGGACTATCTTTTTCATTAGATGGACAAAATCGACTTTTATTATATGACCGTCCACAAATATTTTACTTTTTAAGCATCGTAAGGCCTTACATTTTAATGAAAAGAAAGATGTGGATCCCACTACCTGCTAACAAGTTTTTTCCAAAATTTAAAAGAACAACAATTTATTTATCAAAACAAATTAGAATTAATAAACCTACATACGATATAAACCAACAATTAACGATTTTACCAAGATTAAATGAAATACTTGATAGTGATAAAACGTATCAGCTTTTCTACCAAAAGTACATCATACCATTAAAACAGAGTGTAACAAATTCATATCAAATCAGAATTAATCAAAAGTCTTTAATCGAATTAGACAAATGTCAGAAAAGAACAGGTTTGAAAATCAGTGAGATTGTAGAATTATGTTATCTTCTCAATAAATATAAACACAACTTTCTCAAAGTGAGAGTTGCAAATAACCCTTGATACACTTTATTTAAAATAGAATCTAGTGAAAATCTAGAGGGTTTTCAAATAATCTTAATATTAACGAAGAAATCAAAGAACTCTCTTGTGATCGTGGGTTGACTTGCTTTCCAACTGAGCTTTTCGGCTTTAAAATAGTCATAAAAACTGTTTCAAAATTGGAAGCCAACTTCTGAACTTTGCACACAGTGATTCTTCTGTAGAATACTCTACTCCTTCACTAGCTTTATGATAACAATGTTCACAAGTTTTGCAGAAAAATTTTTCATAATTTCGATTCCTCCTCCAAAGTAGAAAAAGGACTTCCCTACAAAGAGAGTGAAGCCCCGTTTTGGCTGGACATCATGTACATGGATGTTCAATATTATGATATATACTTATTTTTAGAGTTATTGCGGATTGCCCTTTATAACATTGCATCCTGTTTAGCTAGTGCCAAAATTTTTTCTTCATCGTCACCCAGACTAATTTTCCCTATCTTGAAATCTTTACTATTACTACAATCAACACACTTTAGTGTTGTTTCTGTTTCAAAACCACTATCAACCAGATTGCTTGCACACTTGCCACAAAAAATAATACTAAGACTCATGTCTTCATCCCCCTTATCAGTGTAAAAAGGGAATTCCAGTAAAATTAGAATTCCCAATTTGAGATAAATACTATTAACGAAGAAGTTGAAGAACTCCCTGTGGTTGTTGGTTGGCTTGCTTTGCCGCTGAGCCTTTCAGCTTCAGAATAGACTATATCTTCACCCATCTATTTGATTGGGGCCGGGCACTTCGAATGGCTTTTGCCACCCTACAAGATTCATAGTCATAGTTTTCACCTTAGACCGTGTTCTTTAGTCGTTGAACGTTCTCCAGGCTTTCGCCACAGGAGCTTCGCTGCTGATTATCCATCTATCATCCTCATTTTCAAACCGTCACGCCTGCCGTTTCCAGCTACGTTGTGGTTGAGAAAACTTTAGGACGTTCCAGCAATTCACCCGGTGATCCTCCTACCTGTTACCAGATAAGACGCCCTTCTTTCAGTTACCGCAGAAGTTGTAAAACTCCGTTCGGTACTTGATTCGATTGAGCTAACATTGCTTGTGCTGCTTGAGAGAGGATGTTGTTCTTCGTGAACTCCATCATTTCTTTCGCCATCGTGCGAACATTCACTTTCATGAATGACTAGACTATATCTTCACCCTCTTGTTAAAAGTAGGGGTCGGGCACTTCGGATCTATAAGGTCTCTCAACTCTTATGTCACCTACAGAGATCATCGCCATAGCATAAGCCTTAGGCGGGCTCTTAGTCGTTGAACCTTCTCCACTCTTTCGAGACAGGAGCTTGGCTGCTGATTACCCAATCTTTCTTCTTTTTCACCCGTCACGTTTGCCGTTTCCAACTACGTTGTGGGGTAGAAAGCTTTAGGGGTTTCCAGCAATTCACCCGATCATACTCACTAACCGTTACCAGTTAGGACGACTGTGCTTGTCGCTACCTATGCAGCTAAAGCATAATCAACGTCACGGATACGAGATTCCGCTGCTGTTAAGTTTTCAGATGATGTTCCTAAGTTGTTGATTGTGTGCTCTAGACGGTTTTGGAAAGCACCAAGTTTAGAACGCTCTGCAGATACCTGTTGAATTGCTTTGTCAAAAGTTGCAATAGCTTTATTTGCACCATCTTGAGTTTGGACATCGACATCTTTCACAAATCCAACGGTTGAATCTCCAAGGGTATTCGTGCTCATCTCATTAATATCGATTAACATATTTTGATCCTTGTTAGCACCAATCTGTAACGATGCACCACTTCCAGTTACTGTAATAGTTGCAGTAGAATTTGCTGCTCCTTTTACAACAAATTCAGCACCCTTATAATTTACGTTTTGCCCCATTCCAGTCACTTGTTGTGATACACCATCTTGATCAACAAATGTTGCCTTAGCATCTTTACCAGGAGTCACTATGCCACCGAATTTAGCAGCATCACTACCCCCTAAAGTGATTGTTGCATTTGATCCAAATTTATTCTGATCTAATTTAACATTATCCGAAGATAAGGTAGCAGTAACTCCTGTAGTATTACTATAACTATTAATTTTAGCAATAACATCCGCTCCCGTAGCAGCTGTCATACCAGAAAAATCAATTTTCGTTCCATTAATTGTTAAATCCATACCACTCACATCTACAGCACTAGCAAAGCTTTGAGAACCTGCTGCTGCACTAGCTTTTTTAGCCTGAACATTTACTGTTACACCATAATCCCCAGTTTTCAGACCTGTAACACTTGATACAGTTACGTTTGCAGAGTCACTTGAATTACCCACCGCACCTAAACTGCCATTTAATAGTTTTTGAGTATTAAACTCGGTAGTGTCAGAAATACGATTAATTTCGGACTTTAACTGCTCAACTTCTTTTTGAATTTCTTTACGATCATCTAGTGTATTAGTATCATTTGAAGATTGAACCGCCAATTCACGCATACGCTGAAGAATGCTGTGAGTTTCATTAAGTGCACCTTCTGCTGTTTGGATTAGAGAAATCAAATATGTTATCGCAGTGGCTTTTTATCCGCAGCTTCTTTATGTTTCCATAAAGTTCAGGTCATATCTTCATCCAATTATGGATGCTCCGCGCTCTTGGGTGGGTTATTGGTACGGTTCCTCACCACCTGACCGTCACACCTTCCTGACTACCCCATTACCGATTCATCAGGCTTGGCTCGGTATTGCCCACCATCCGCTTCATGCTGGTTTGGGGTTTCACCGAATTCACGGAGTTTTCAACTAAACATTACTGCTTAGTGCGGCATTTCAACTTTACCGTCTTGAGCGTTTTTAGACGCCATGTCTAATCCACGAATTTGTCCGCGCATTTTTTCAGAGATTGCTAGTCCTGCTGCATCATCCCCGGCACGGTTGATGCGAAGACCGGAAGAAAGCTTTTCCAAGTTTTTGGAAGCTGCTGCACCGTTAGCTGAAAGCTGACGGTATGTGTTCAATGAAGCAATGTTGTGATTAATTCTCATGTTCTTTTCCTCCTTGAATGGTTGTCCGCCCACGTCCTTGTGGTTGGAAAGATTTCAAACAAAAAAGACGATTGCGGCCGTCAACCATCTTTCTTGTTTGTACATTCTTTATATCGTCTTTTTTTCGTTATTCTTTACTATTATTTTAAAGTTTTTAGCTGGTTGATTAATGCTGCTGATGGATTGGCGGCTTTATTGTTTTCTTCCTGGATGGCCAGATAAATCTCTTTCCGGTGAATCTCGACATGTTTTGGGGCGTTGATGCCGAGCTTGACTTGTTCCCCTTCGACTCCAAGGATCGTAATTTCAATGTCGTCTCCGATTTGGATCGCTTCTTTTAGCTTTCGAGTTAGGACAAGCATCGTTACCCCTCCTGTCCGGCAGGGGCAGCCATCTTGATCGGGTGCCTGGTTGTATAGTTCGCGTCATTTAATACGACTTGCTTCCCTTTATTGTTTCTTTTATTCATAATGACAGGCGCTTGCAAGTTCGCCGTTGATTGATGCAAGGTCTCCCCTAATGTAATGATCACCTGGATAAACAGGTCTTCCTCGCTATGGATGTCAAGCTGTTCGATGACGCTGTCCGGCAACGTGAATTCGTAGTCTTTAAAAAAAGAAAACGGGTCTGCCATGACAAAAGCCAATTCTTTTGTCGTTACCGATTGGAGGATGGAAAATGGCGAATCTTCCAATGGCAGGACGATAAATTTTTTTTCGTCTTCAAATCCGGGAATGCCGTTTTCAAATGTTACGACGTCGTTTTCATTCATCTCTATTTCCTCTTGAAATTTTGTTTGCAGTTTCATCGTTTCACCACTTTACATTTTTTAGCCGGACACTTCAATCTTCAACGAAGGCCATTGTTTCATTTCCACGTGAACAGTGCCCGGCGTATAGTTATGCTTCGGTTGATGGACTTGTACGTTAATCACCGGTTTTTGATAGGTTTCCCATTCAATATCCAGTCTGCCCGGTTCGTAATTCGTTTTTACACTGAACGGTGAAGGAATAAAACCGATATTGAATTCATGCACTGGCTTTTCGCTATTTTCTTTCGCCTGTGCTTTAATCGGGTTGCCGCCGTTTTCAATTCGCATCAGCTCGTCGCCTTGCCGGGCTCGTCTGGCAATCCCCTCCAGCCAATCTCGATGGCCGTTCTGCGCAAATTCCTCAATCCGCCGGAAAATATGCTTTAAGTCCATATCTTCCCATGCCTTTGTTTGATCAATCGTTAACTTCCCCGGTGTCCGGTCAATCTTCAATTCCGCTTTCGGCTGTTCGATCGAAAGTTCGGCCGGCGGCTGTTCCATCTCTTGAATCGGTTTCGTAATTGTTAATTGTACTTGCGCTTTCGTTGATTCCATACGCAGTTGAGGTATATGCAAGCTACTTCCCTCCTCATACGGGAAAGAGCTATCACTGGAGGATAGCTCTTTCCTTTTATCGCAAGAAGTCAAGCAATGACGGTTGGATGACGCGGGAGCCGGCCCCGAGTGCAGCGCGGAGGACAGATTCCTGGGTGGTTAAGTCCATGATGACCTTTTCCATGTCGGCATCTTCATTGTCAGAGAGAATGCGGTTTGCGATGACAACCTGGCCGTCAATCCGATCTTCCATTAATTCAATGCGGTTCGTCCGTGCCCCGAGGTCAGCCCGTTCGCCCAGCACGGCATTGATCCGGTTATCGATATCTTTCAAATAGTCGCCAATCGGCTTCGATGGACTTGTGCTATTCAAATCATTGATCAAATTGTCGAGGTCTTTAAACAGCCCATCGGAAAAGACGTGGGTTGGATTAATATTGACCCCGATTTCAATTCCTTTTGACAGCTCAATTTTCACTTCATTTTGATTTGTAGAAGCCGTTATTTTGCCGGATGCATCAACTGTAACCGGAGGGTTGTTCGTATCGTTTCCGTTAAAAATGTATTTGCCCGCCACCTGTGTATTGGCGATGGAAATGAGCTGTTCCTTCAATTGACCGATTTCAGTGGCGATGGCGCTCTTTTGATTTTCTTCGTATGTTCCGTTGCTGCCTTGAACGGTCAACTCGCGAATCCGCTGAAGCGTGCTTGTCGCTTTATCGAGCGCATCGTCCGAACTTTCCAGCCAATTGTACGCCTCGGAAAAGTTGCGTTTGTATTGCTCAATTTCCGTCAGATTGGTCCGGTATGACATCCCTTTCATCGCCACGACCGGGTCCTGGGACGGCCGCGTAATTTTTTTATTCGTTGCCAGCTGGTCTTGATACGTTCCTAGCCGTTCATAGCTGTTGCTTAAATTGCGCAGCATATTCCCTGTTAACATGCTTTGTGTTACACGCATCGTTTTCCACCTACCTTCCGACGACGCCCATGCCGTTAATGATTTTATCCAGGATTTGATCGACCGTCGTGATCATTCTGGCCGATGCATTGTAGGCATGCTGGAATTGAATTAAGTTTGTCATTTCTTCATCAAGCGATACACCGCTGACAGATTGCCTCTTATGATCAACGGATTGGGCGAGCACTTCTGAATTTTTCACGAGGCGATTCGCTTTTTGCGCATCAACGGCCATTCTTCCGATCGCACTTTCGTAATAGCTCTGAATCGTCGTCGTATTTCCATCAATTGTAAGTGTATTATTTTTGACATCCGCCAATTTTTTGGCATTGCTCGCATCTCCAGAAAATACGTTGCCGGAAGCATCCGGCAGAGCTGCCGCAATATGATCAAGGTGATCTTTATCAATGACCACTTGAATGTCTTTTGCAGTTGTGCCCGAAAAAAAGTCGTTTCCTGTATTCGTGTTCGGGCTCGTTTTTGACAATCCGTATCCCTGGCGGTGAACGTCATTAAATTTTTCAATAAAGGCTTTTGCCATTGAATCAAGCTGTTTCAGCATGTCAGGATAATGCCCTTTTACCGCCGTGCCATCGGTATAGCCATACGATTCAATTAAACCTCTTAATTTCCCTTGAAACGTATCGTTGTCTGCTAGTTTTGTAAAGTCGATGTCAAGCTTCTGGCCGTTACAATCGATTTCCGCAATCGGGCCAGTCGGGTTTCCGTTGCTGTCACTCGGCTGAACCGAGAGGCGGTTCACTGTATTTCCCTGGACTAAATACGTTTTGTTTCCCTGGCTGTCCATAACAAAAATATTGTACGTGCCTTCCGCGATCGGCAAGGCGTTTCCGCCACTTGTATTTTTTTCCACTTTTACATTCAATAATGAAGATAGCTGGTCAACGAGGTTGTCCCGTTCATCATATAAATCGTTCGGCAAGTAGCCGTTCGGCTCGATCTCGCTAATTTGTCGGTTGATCGAGCTGATCTGGTCAAGGATGGAATTAATGTCCTTCACCGTCACCCCGATTTGGTCGCCGAGATCTTGCTGGATATTTGTTAAAGAGTTGCTAATGTAGCGAAAAGTATCGGCAACTGCCTCCCCACGTTCGCGGACGACCGAGCGTGCCCCGCTGTCCTGTGGGTTCGCCGAGAGATCTTGAAGACTCTGCCAGAATTGATTTAGCGTTTTCGAAAGCCCCTCATCACTTGGCTCGTTCATAATATCTTCCATTCGGGCAAGCGCATCGTTTTTTGCTTCCCAGTACCCTTGCTTATTCGCTTCTCCGCGGTATTGCTGATCCAGGAAATAATCACGGACGCGCTGGATTGAGCCGGCTTCAACTCCAGTGCCGACTTGTCCCGGAATGGCCGGACGATTCATGCCGACACCGGGATATGGGGACGTTGCCTGGAAATTGACGCGTTGCCGGGAAAATCCCGGCGTGTTGGCATTGGCAATATTATGTCCGGTCGTGGATAGTGCGGATTGTTGGCTCATCATGCCGCGTCTGGCCGTTTCCAACCCGCTAAATGTTGAAATCATCGTCGTTACCCCCTCATTTATTGCTTAAGCTTTTGAGTCAAAAAAAGATTGTCCGACTGCTGTCTCATAGCCTTTCTTTTGCGGCTTGCCGTATGTTACCGGTTCTGGCTCCGGCAAAAGCAAGTCGATGGATAGATGGACAAATTGAAGCGACTGCTCAATTAATTGCTGGTTCAGTTCATTTCTCTCTTTTAAAAGTAAATATTCCGCTTTTACTTTTTCTTGAAGTTGAGAGATTCGTTCTCTCTCGTCTTCTTGTAGCTCTTCCAATAGAAGGCTAATCGTTTTATTGCCAAAAACGGTTATACGTTCTTGTTCCAACTGACGGAGATTTTTGACAAGTGTCCCTTCTTCGGCCATCAACATTTCTAATCGCTTCATGTTCCCTTTTTTCAAACTATCAGTCTTTTGAACGGCTAGCTTATTTAGTTGTTGATGTAATGTGAGCAAACGATCAAGGATCGATTCAATCGGTAATGTCATGACTGTCATTTTAATTCACCCAAAACTTATAAAACTTCTGTGCCGTTTCATGAATGTCTGCCACATAAGTTCCGGATTGCACTTGCTCTTTAATCTGTTGAACCCGTTCTTTCCGTTTGGTTTCATAGAGATAGGAAGATTGGAGTTCTTTTGCTTCTTTCGAAATATGAAGCTTATCGGTTTGCATTGTTACATCCTCTTTCTGTTTCAAGGATTGATTCATTTGCTTTCTATACGGATTAAGATTCACTGTATTATAATGGTTGATTTTCAAAACGATCACCTCTTTCGAACAACTTCCAGCGTTGCCCGGGCTTTTAAAACAAATAACCGATACTGCGGTTCTCATACATAGTATCGGTTTTGTTTCTGCTATCTTTAGTTGCTGAATGAAAAATAGGTCTATCGGCGCCTATCGATATGGTACGATTGTCCTAGTTGTTCTTCCCTTTTTCTCTCTTCTTCCGTTTTCATCCATTCAAGGCCTTTCGTGATCTCTTTTTTGCAGTTGAAACAAAGCCGTCCTTCCTGAATCGGTGAACCACATGTTTCACATTCGTAAAAAAGATTTGGAAATCCGACAACGCGAATCCGGCCCTGGCGAATAAATTTCGTAATTTTATCTTCCGGGACTTCCGTTGCTTGATGGACCTGGTAAAGTGTGGCCTTGCGATTTTCGCTTTTTCTTATAAAACGGTACACTTTGTCAAACATTTCTTCTTCTTTTTTAAAACAATCATCGCAAACATCTCTTAATACCTGGACAAATAAGTTCCCGCATTCCGGACAGTTTTTCAATTCTCCCATTTTTGAAAGACGCTCCTTTAGTGCCTTTTTCTATATAAAAATGAATAGTTTTGATCCAATGAGCCAACGGGTGTGTGGCTAACCACTGTTGGCTCTCCCCCCTTTTTTGAAATGGAAAGAAGATATACATTGGTCAAATGCCAATCATATATCTCACTTTTCATTTCATAAGAAAAACTGGATTGCCGCCAATTTCCAAGCGTGCGCCTTTGTTTTTCTTATACTTTCACCCATTTGAAAAACGTTAAAGGTTATTAATGTGGAACAATACTTTGTTCCGCCACACTTACTTTAATTATCGGAAACTTTCAAAAAAAGTTTAGCGCGCCAGTGTGATCGAACATATCGTTGTTGCGCCTGCTTCTTTTAATGCGAGGGCAGCCTGACGCAAGGTGGAGCCCGTTGTATATACGTCATCGATTAATAAAATGTTTTTCGAATGTACGGATTGTTGTTCGACCATACGAAAGATCGGGTGTTTAATGGCGATCCGTTCGGCACGGGATTTCTTGCTTTGTTTTTCTTCATGAATGGTTCGTACAAGAGCGTTCATTACTGGAACATCTAAAAGTCTTGCCAGAAGTTCCGCCTGATTAAAACCGCGTTCATAATGGCGTTTTTCACTTAAAGGAATAGGGACGACAGTGTAGTCCTTGAAATGTTTTTTGAAAAGTTTTTTTAAGGGGAGTTGGAAAGCTTCGATCAATTTTGCATCGCCTCTATATTTAATCCGGGCAATCATTTCTTTTAAATGATCATTATAAATATAAAGGGAGCGGTTTTTCGTAAGCAGTCCTTGCCAATTCTTTTCTTTTTCCCAACGTACACAATCGTAACAAAGTTGGTCCTGTCGATATTTCTCAGGAAATAACGACAAAGGTCGTCCACAACAGTGACATATTTCTCCATGAATTTCTTGTAATGAACCCCGGCAAATTGAACAAAGTGTCGTCTCTTCGTTTAAGCCGAGGAAAAATCTCCAGCTTACTTCGTCAATATACAATTGATCACAATACAAACAATGTTTCACAAAAACCCTTCCTTATTCATCGATTCAATATGCCGGATCGCCTGAATCATCGCATTCGTTTTCCCGTAATGATAGAAAATAACTTCACCGTTCGGGTCATCTTTGCTTCTTCCGGCACGGCCTGATATTTGCACGAGGGCACTTTCGGTAAACACGTCATCTTCAGCGCCTAAAACGGCGATATCGGTAAACGGAACCGTCACCCCTCGTTCAAGAATCGTTGTTGTTACAATGATCGGAATGACTCCTTTTCGGAAACGTTCAACTTTCTCTTTTCGCTCCGGATCTTCCGCATGTACCCCTTCAATCTGCGGATCGAACGTTTGTAAATGTTCCGTGATGGTTTGCAAAATTGGAATCGTTGGGACAAATAGAAACCCTTGCCGCCTTTTTTCTAATTGTTGTTTCACCCAACTTTCTACTGGCTCTGGCAATTTTTTATGATTTAATTTCCGTTGCCAATTGCCGCACCATTTCATTTTCGGGACTGGCAATGGAAAACCGTGATATCGGCGCGGAATTTTAATAAAGTCCAGTTCGCCTTTTTGCATCCGTTTTTTCATCTGAGTAGAAGGTGTTGCCGTTAAATAAGCAAGTGTCGCCTCTTCTTTTTTCGCTTTTTGAACAGCAAACTGAAGCGATTTGTCAAAGGAGAAAGGAAACGCATCGACTTCATCTACGACGACAAAATCAAACGCCTGTTCATAGCGGAGCAGCTGGTGTGTTGTTGAAATGACAAGCTGTCCAAATTCCTTTCGTTCTTCGCTTCCGCCATATAACCCGATCACGTTCGTTTGCGGGAATACGGCCTTTAGCCTTGGCAACAATTCCAAAACGACGTCCGTTCTCGGTGTGGCGATACAAACCCTCTGCCCCATACAGAGGCTTTTTTCAACAGCTTCAAATAGCACTTCCGTTTTACCCGCGCCACATACTGCCCAGATTAAAAACTCGCCTCTTTTCCCAATTCTGTCTGCAAGTTGCCGTGAAGCTTCCCTTTGCGCACTGGACAATTCCCCGTTCCAATTGAGCAGGCTTTTCTTTTGTCCACCTGGGTAAGATGGGCCAATCCATCTGACAAGCGGGGTGCATTGGCTGATCCGCCCCATCATGATGCATTTCCGGCAATAGACACATTGTTCTTCCTTGCAGCGAAAACAGGCAAAAGAAGCAAACAAATGCTTTTCGCAATTCCCGCACCGTCTGCATGAATACCGTCCATTGTTTTCAATAATGCCTTTTTCATATGTTACACAGCCGTTTAGGAAATGTGTGTGAATGTCTTCGAGTGAAAAGGGAATTTCATCAAACAGGAGGAGTTTTCCAAAGAGGTGTTGTTGTAAGTCCGGGTTCGGTTTAAAGCTTTCATTATAAGGTTCGGGTTGAAATGGAGGAAGCAAATGAAAGGAAACCGGTGGGCTTTTTGCTTTTTCAATAGAAACAAGGCCTTCGGGGGCAACCATCACTTTGCCTTTATCCAAATAGGAAACAAATCTCAAGATTCATCACTCCAATGAAAGTTTAATAAACGTTAGAATCATCCGATTGATTGCTATAATGGTTTCATTGAAGATTAATAATGTGAGGTTAAATGCCGTGGTTGTTTAAGCACCCGGACAAACGACAGATAGCATTTGCCCGGGCTTTATTAGTGGTGTTTATACCAGCAAATTCCGATCGTTCCTTCGCCAACGTGTGTGGCGATGACCGGGCCGAAATAATCGATGGACAGCTGTGCCTTCGGGTATTTTTCTTGAATGCCCTCAGCGATTTCGCGTGCCTCGTTTTCCCGTTCCGCCTGAACGATGCTGATTGTAAACTCGTCTTCGGGCGTAACGGTGCTGCCGACAATGTCCAAAATTCGCTTGATCGCTTTTTTCTTCGTCCGGATTTTTTCGAATGGGACGATTTTTTTATCTTTAAATACGAGAACCGGCTTAATTTGCAACAAGTTCCCTACGAGTAGTTGAGCCGCGTTTAACCGTCCGCCGCGATGAAGATGGTTTAAATCTTCTACAACAAAGTAGCCGTACACTCCCCGTTCTTTCATTGCCTGAAGTTCGTCCATTATCGCTTCGGCAGTCGCTCCGTTCTTCGCCATCTCTGCTGCTTTTAATACGTAAAATCCTTGCGGGGCGCAGCTGATTTCCGAATCAAACACATGCAGTTTAATCGTATCGACCATATTGGCTGCACTGACAGCGCTTTGATACGTTCCGCTTATGCCGCTCGATAGTGTAATCATGACCGCTTCATCATAGTCTTTCGCTAGTTCCTCAAGCAATTGAACGAGTTCCCCAATTGGCGGCTGTGAAGATTTTGGCAGCGCTCCTTCTTTTCCAATCTTTTTATAAAATTCATCTTTCGTTAACTCGACTTCTTCTTTATATGTTTCTTCACCAATCGTAACGGTCAGCGGAACCATAAAAATATTTAGTTGTTTGCGAATGGATTCCGGAATATAGGAAGTACTGTCTGTTATAATCGCTGTTTTGGTCATTTTCAATTCCTTTCCTTTTAAAGGATGTTCAAAAAGTCCGGAGGTTCACAGGACGTGATGTCTTTAGTCGAACTTTATAAACGTTCGATTTTCTGCGTCAGCTAGCTCCTATTTGTCTTCCTTTTTGAACACTTTCTTTTAATCATCCATAGTTTACACGAAATCGGCTTTTCTTACATCATGATTCTACTTAATATTGTCATTTCCCTGCAAATTTGGGTTTCATTTATAAAATTTCGACAAAAAGCAGGAGTATGTGACGGGAAAGGCGAAATAGTTAAAAAGTCCTAGTTTTTATAAATGATTAGTAATCAATGCGGAGGTTTTTTCAATGATGGAACATAATCAGTTCATTGTAGCATTGTCCATCTTTATCTCGTATATTTATTCTTGTGTTGCGCTCGATTTTGCATCAAGAAGTAAAGAGAAACAAGAGTGCCGCAAGAAATGGAAAATAAATGCGGCCCTTACAATGGCCATTGGGCTCTTGTCGTTTCAATTCATTTCTATTGTAGCATTCGAGCAATCCATGCAGCGGGCGGGTTACATTTTTCCAATGCTGATGCTTTCTATACTTTTGGTTACAGCTTGCAGCTATGTAGCGTTTACCTTCTTTGCATCCTCTCTATCTTCTCCTATTTATCTTCTACTAGCAGCCTGCTTTATAACCATAAGTAACCTGGCCATTCATTCCATGGATATGTCAATCTTCAGCCCGAATCCTATACGACATCATCCAATTGATTTCTTCGCTTCGATCATCATTGGCTTCTTCTTTTTATGGGTCGCTTTAAAGCAACAGTCCTTAAACCGTGAGCGTTCTATTGCAAAGCTTGGCACGAATGGGTTATTTTTTACAATCGGCATTGTTTGCATGCATTATGTAGGAGAAATTTCACTTTCTATAGATGAGATGCAGCCTTATTTGACAGTGCTTGATCCGGCCGTCGAAAATATTTCCCTGCTTTTAACGTTAGTTGTAACGATTGCGTCGTTGTTTGTCGTATTGTTATTTACGCTTGGATACATTAGTGATAAACAGCTTCGAATGAAAAGCCTGAATTTACAAGAGAGCGAAAATCGATATCAATCGTTTATTGATTTAAACCCAGACGGTGTATTTATCCTTGACCGGAAGAGAAGAATTGTAAAATGCAATCGTGCCTTTGAACAATTGTGCAGCCGGCCTTTTGAACAATTTAAAAATACTGATTATACCTTGTTTATTAAAGATCCCGAGAATCGTTCAAAAACGAAAGAAGCATTTAAAAAAGTATTGAATGGAGAAACAAGCAAACAGACCGTTACGGTAACGAATTTTGCCGGGGAATTGATCGATCTGGAAGCGACAAGTGTGCCTCATGTCGTAAATGGAGAAACCATAGGCGTGATCGGAATCGTAAAAGATATTACCGATATTAAAAAGGCGGAAGAACTTGTTCGCCAATCGGAAAAACTTGCGGTAGTCGGTGAATTGGCGGCGGGCGTTGCACACGAAATTCGTAACCCGCTTACTACGTTAAAAGGTTTTACACAAATGTTTTTTGCCAGAAGTTCCGAACCGGAAAATGAGAAGTTTTTAAAAATTATGCTCGATGAGATTGAGCGCATTAATTTTATTGTCAGTGAATTTATGGTGCTTGCAAAACCACATATGACCATTATGCAGCCAAAAGATATTATCTCTATTCTTAAGAGTGTAAAGGCGATCCTGGATACACAGGCGGTTTTAAAAAACATTGAAATCGATTTCCGCTGTCCAAATGAAACTATTTCCGTTGTTTGTGAAGAAAATCAAGTCAAGCAAGTTTTCATGAATGTGATTAAAAATGCCATTGAAGCGATGAAAGATGGAGGCACGATTCAATTAATTGTGGATCAAGAAAAAGATAGAAACGTAACGATTCATGTGATCGATGAAGGAGTAGGCATTCCAAAAGAAAACATTTCACAGCTCGGTCAGCCTTTTTTTACGACCAAACCTGAAGGAACGCTACAAAATCATTGAAAATCATAATGGCAAAATAAAAATTGCCAGTGAAGAAAATAAAGGAACTGCCGTTACAATCACATTGCCTGTCGCTATGTCCACGCGACAGGAAAATCACGGCATTGTCCGGGATGCCAAACGAAGAAACGCTACGATTATCCAATATAAAAAACGTTCAAGTTTCTGATGCTACAAAACCTGGCTCCCGCGGCAAGAGCCAGGCTTTGGTTTTATCTAGCGCATCTTCACCCAGCCGTTTTTAATCGCCTCAATAACGGCCTGCGTACGGTCGGTGACGCTCATTTTTTGCAAAATGTTGCTTACATGGTTTTTGACTGTCTTTTCGCTAATGTACAATTGATCGCCGATGCTCCGGTTGCTCTTTCCATCTGCCAGCAATTGAAGCACTTCGCATTCACGCCGTGTGAGAAGATGGAGCGGCTTGCGGTATTCTACTTCTTCAAGGTCGATATGCTCTTCCTTCTGTTCGGTTGTCATCCTGCGATATTCATTTAATAGATTGTATGTAACTCTTGGATGTAAGTAAGCGCCGCCATCGGCTACTACTTTTACTGCTTCAATGAGCGAGTCGGCATCCATCTCTTTTAAAAGGTATCCAGAAGCTCCTGTTTGAACGGCATGAGATACATATGTTTCGTCATCATGAATGGAAAGAATAATGACTTTCGTGTCCGGATTTTTTTCGACAAGGCGTCTTGTTGCTTCAACCCCATTTACTTTTGGCATATTAATATCCATTAATACAACATCCGGATGGTGCTGTTCCACGATCTCTTCAGCCTCGATTCCATCATCTCCTTCTGCAACGACAGAAAATTCTTCCTCCATGTCTAAAATCCGCTTGACCCCTTCGCGAAATAAACGATGGTCATCAATAATTGCAATGGTCGTTTTTTCCTGAGCAGGGGCATTGTTTTCTAATGTATTTATTTCTGCCAAGGTTAACCCTCCCTATCACTTACTGGTATTTGAATAAAAACGCCAGTACCAAAATTTACGCGTGAATTAATTTTTAATGTTCCTCCTAAAAGGTCCACTCTCTCTCTCATGCCGATCAGCCCGAAAGAGTTTGTTTTCCTTGACTGGGAAGTATCGAATCCTTTGCCGTCATCCCTGACATATAAAGAAATCGCCTTTGGCCCAAATTCAATTTTCACCTGAATTTTTGAAGCTTCGGCATGTTTACATGCATTTTGAACAGCTTCTTGCGCCAGGCGAAACAAGGCAATTTCCATTTTATTCGGCATTCGCCTTTCTTTTCCTAATGACTGTAATTCAATGTCTAAACCAGTGTTTTCCGCTGTGTTCCTTAAATACTTCCGCAATGTCGGAACAAGCCCGAGGTCATCAAGGGCCATCGGACGCAGGTCGTAAATGATTCGCCTGACTTCCTTCAAGGCAGCCCGAACCATTTCCCTTAACCCTTTTATTTCTTCAAAGCCTGCCTCTTTTCCTTTTTCATGGTAAATTCTTTCGATTAATTCTGAACGAATGAGGACGTTTGCCATTAGTTGAGCAGGCCCGTCATGGATTTCACGGGAGACGCGCTTTCGTTCCTCTTCCTGCGCTTCAATAATTTGCAGGCCAAACTCTTGTTTTTGCTGGGCATCCTGAACGATTTCGCTAATTTTAATCAAGTCTCCGCTTAAATAATTTAATACAACCGAAATTTGTCCAACAAGCGCCTCCGCCTTGGCAACGGTTTCTTTTAATGCGATCAATCTTCGCTCCAGATCATCGCGTTTTTCACGCAACTGTTTCTCCGTCTGCCTGATGACGGACATTTCAATTTGAATGGCGTTTGCCGTTTCATAAGCTTCGCGAATGTCCTGTTCCCCATATCTTTGAAAATGTTTGCTCACTTCGGCTAATTTGGAACGTGAATGTTTCGATAGCGCTTCTAATTTATCAGCTTTTTCAATCGTTTCAATGACCTTTCTCTTAACATCCTCAAGTTCTTTTGATAAGTGGATAAACTCATTTCGGGAATGTTCGCTAATTTCAAAAATTTGCGTTTTGCTTTCTTTGACGGTTTCAATCGTTTTCAAAAGAATACCGTCAAGCACTTTAGGGTCAATTTGTGTTTTTATTGACATGTAATACCCTCCATTTTAACCGTTGAAACATAAAAATTGTAAATTTTATAAGGAGAAAGTTACAGGAGGAATGTTTCATTAGTAAACGGACCGATAACTTTTATACTATGATTTTATCATTTATTTACTATTAGATATACACTATTCTCCCTATCCCTTCAGGCGAATTTATCCATCTATAGAACATTCGTTAATTTGAGGAATATTATGTCTGTGTTTTTGAACAAAATTGCTAAAGTAATTTTGTTCTCTTATAATTAGCTTAGCACGGTTACATGCAAAATGTTTTAAGTTTTTATTAAGAAGGAATTAAGAGGAGTTTTCCGATGTTATCAAACTATTTTACTATAAAAACGACTGGTGAACACGAACTGATTATCGACAAATCTCGATTTATTGCGCACATCGCAAGAGCCGAAACGGAAGAAGAAGCCATTCAATTTATCCAATCGATCAAGAAAAAACATTATAATGCGACCCATAACTGTTCCGCTTATTTAATCGGCGAGCAGGATCAAATCCAAAAAGCGAATGATGACGGGGAGCCGAGCGGGACGGCAGGGGTTCCCATGCTTGAAGTGCTGAAAAAGCGAAAGTTAAAAGACGTCGTCGTTGTTGTCACCCGTTATTTCGGCGGCATTAAACTTGGTGCCGGCGGATTAATTCGCGCCTACGGCAAATCTGTAAGCGAGGCATTAAATGCGGTTGGAGTGGTCGAACGCAAGCTTATGCAAGTCGTGCATACGAAAATTGAATACCCCCTTCTCGGAAAAGTAGAAAACGAGTTCCGCTCTTCCCCTTATCCAATTAAGGACATTCATTATCTTGAACACGTCGAATTTGAATCGTATGTCCCTATTGATGAAGTCGACCATTTCAAAGAGTGGGTAACGGACTTAACAAATGCCCAGGCGGAAGTTGATTTAGGTGAACAGGAATATCTTGAATCTCTAGTTTAAAAAGGAGGACAAACAGAACCAGGAAGTTCAAGGCTCCGAAGTCCACGAGGATTGAAACGTAGTAGTTCCTACGTAAGAACCGGAGTGGCGAGGCAACGAAGAAATTCGCAGGTAATGTTTCCCGGACTTTTAAACAACATTTAAACAAGATGTGACAGGTTCTTGACAATCCCCCAACAATGAAAACAATTTTACGAAAAGTGTGTATGTCGAATGGATAGACTTATTGTCTAATGGTGAAAAAGAAGATAAAATATTGGAGTTACGTGCAATATTTTTGGAACGATTGTTAGAAAATTCCGCCATTTTTAAGTTGAATTGAGGAGATGTTAATGAGTCAGCCGCAAACGAGGCTAGAAAAACACAAGAAAAAAAAGAGCCCCCTGCGCCGTTTTTTTAAATATGTGCTTGTTGTTGTTTTCATTGGTGTATTAGGCGGAGCGGGTTATGCCGGATTTTTAGGCTGGAAGGTAAAATCAACTGCTGAAAAAACATATCAAGGATTATCGCGTGATAAATCAAGCTTGCGCGAGGAGAAAGTAACATTAGGAGAGAATCCTGTTACCATTCTTCTTCTCGGTGTCGAAGATTATCCCGGTTCTCCGGGCCATTCCGATTCGATCATGCTGCTTACGATTAACCCGAAAACGAAAGAAACGGCTATTCTTAGCATTCCAAGGGATACGAGAGCGTTCTTGCCGATCGTCCAGCGAGAAGATAAAATCACCCATGCCTATGCGTTCGGAAAAAAAGGACATAAAGAAGAAGCAACGATCGATGCGGTTGAACACTTGCTGGATGTTCCGATCGATTATTACATTACAACGAATTTCCTTGGCTTCAAAAAAGCGGTCGATGATTTAGGCGGAATTGATGTAAACGTGCCATTCGACTTCCAGCAGCATGCAATGAAGGAAATTGGCGGGGGCACGCTTACATTCAAAAAAGGGGAAATGCATCTGAACGGAAAAGAGGCATTGACCTTCGCGCAAATGCGGAAAAAGGATCCTAAAGGAGATTTCGGCCGTCAGGAACGCCAGCAGCAAGTCATTAAAGCGCTTGCCGATAAAGCTTTGTCCATCACATCACTCACAAAAGCGAACGATCTTTTGGAAACGGTCGGCGACAATGTGAAAACAAACATTAGCTTAAGAGAGATGTTTGCCATCCGCAATTTCTACAAAACGATCCAAAATAATGATTTTGAGCGCTGGACGCTGAAAAAAGGGAAAGATGCGATGATCAATGGCATCTATTATTACCAGCCGAATATGGATGAGATCCATGAGTATACGCGCAAAATCAATAAAATTTTAGAACGAAACGACACACAAATGACGGATAATCATCCTGAAAATCAGACAACAACTGAACAGGCACAGCAATAAAGACGAGCCTCCTGATCGCTTCAGGAGGTTTATTTTATGTTTAAAAAGAAGCGCTGGCACTGTGCGTGCTCACATAATGACCTGGCGGAAAGCCAGGTTTTCTAATGCTTATTCTTTTCAAGTCCGTATGTAATCGTTGTGATGATTTTTTCATATAAGTTCAGAATCGGCTTGTAGCGGTGGCTTACTAAGCCGATGAATTCCGCAATAATTTCTACCATTAAAATGAGAGCGATAACGATCGTGATGGAGCCCCATAATGATGTGGCCTGAAACAATACTGCCGCCGCACTGAAAATAATGCTTAATGCATAAATCATGAGCACCGTTGCTTGATGAGAAAACCCCATTTTTAATAAACGATGATGCAAATGGCCTTTATCAGGTGCTGCGATCGGCTTACGATTCGCGATTCTCCTCACGATTGCATAGAGCGTATCAAATACCGGAACCCCGAGGATGATGATCGGTACAACAAAGCTAAATAATGTGACGCTTTTATAAAGTCCAAGGAGCGAAATAATCGAGATGGAGTAACCTAAAAAAAGTGATCCGGCATCCCCCATGAAAATTTTCGCCGGGTGAAAGTTATATACTAAAAATCCAAGTGTAGAGCCGATTAAAATAACCGACATGGCGACGATCAGCATATGCCCGTGCGTACCAGCAATAAAGGCGATTGTGCTTGTAATAATGACGGAAACACCTGCCGCAAGCCCATCTAGCCCGTCAATTAAGTTAATGATGTTTGTAATCGTAATAATCCAAACAATAGTTGCAATAAAATCAAGGCTGCCTAATTGAAATTGCCCGATAAGCGGAATCGTTATAAGATCAACGTTTAAACCGGTACTGGCAACAATCACCGCTGCACAAAATTGGCCAAGTAACTTTGCTTTTGCGCTTAACGTATATTTATCATCGAGAACGCCGATGATCAGTATGAGGACGGCACCGATTATGATGCCCGTTAACTGTATATGATAGAGGCCGGACAAAAAGTAACCGACAAGAACGCCTGCAAAAATGCCGATCCCCCCCCATCTTGGCATTACTTTATCGTGTACTTTTCGATGGTTCGGTTTGTCGGTTGCGTTAAGAAGACGGGCGATTCGGATAATAAATGGCGTTACAAGAATTACCGTGAGAAATGAGGCTATTGTCGCCACCAATAATCGAGTGTCCATTGTTCGTTCTCCTTCACCAATGTCACTCTTAAGTTGCCCAATTTAACCAATGTCATTCAACTTAACTTTGTTTGCAGGACTTGAGAATTCAGCTGTTCCACGAAAGGTGGAGAAATCATCTCCTGAATACTTCCGGTAGCAATAAAAAACTCCCGCTGATCATCAGACCGACAAGCAATCCAAGAATGGCGCGTTGTTTTGGATTGTCACCGATGTTTGTCATTGTGACTGGAGTAATGACCTCTATTCCTTTGACCTTTAACCGTTTTTCTTCGAGATCAAAAAGAAATTTCTGCTGCATGACCTTCCCTTCATCTGTTGCGCGCACTGCTTTTAATGCATCTATTTTCTGATCGATTAAAGTTGTCCATCGCTTTTTCTCTTCATCGCTTTCTTTCAGCGCCTGGGCAACGATTGCCCTTAGCTCATCTTCCGCATTTTCGCTTCCTTTTAAACTTAAATTAACGGTTTTCAGCCCTTCAGGTACGGCTTGAAACCGGGACTGAATGGCGGCGGCCGGTTCTTTGAGTTTTTTTACGCGCGCTAAAAACGGTTCACTCATCATGTAATCTTTCATTTTCTCAGGGGATGAGAGTGTCGATTCTTCGAAATTAGCGAGACTAATTTTCGCTTTTGCTTCATAAAGAGGCTTCGACTGAAGCGCCATCCAATAGGCGATGCCACATGTTAAAACAGGGATCAGAATATAAACCGGCATATATTTTTTTAATCGAGAAAGGGTTCGTTTCATCATCTCACTCAAATGCTTGTCCATGATTGACTCCTCTATTTGATCTTATGAGTTCGTTTGAATGATCTTTTTTCCGCTGAAAATGAATGAACGCAAAGGAAAAGGCAAATAAAAGCCATAAATAATTGAGCGAAATTTGCGAGCTCGGGCTGATGCATGAGAAGGAAAAAGCGATCATCCCACCGATTAAACCTTCGCACACCATTTTTTCATATCGTAACGTTCGCTGAAATAGTTTGCAAAGCTGGACGATTGTCCAAATATAAATAAGCAAATAGCCGACAAACACAAACATTCCATAATTCACAAGAATCTCCACCCACCAGTTATGGACATTTATAATCCCCCCTGTCGGATAATGGGAAAAATGGGCTAAATAAAATTCTGCATTTCCTGATCCAATCCCAAATCCGAAGCTTTTTTCAAAGAAAAGGAGACTATTTTTGATGAGATTCGTACGAATATCTACAGATGTATTTCCCGCTGTGTTTAAGCTGTGTAAGCCTTGTTCAAAACGGGAGAAAAACTCCAGGGCTTTTTCCCGAAACAGAATTAGCGCGCCTGTTCCCGCAATAATGAGCCTTTTTTTTACCAGTCTGTCCGTTAAAAAGAGGAACCAAACCAGAACGCCTAAGCCAATAGCGATATCATTGGCCCTCGATGACGTTAAGAGCAGCACATAAAGAGATAAAACAAGCACGATGAAGCCGATCCCTTTTAGGAAAAAGGAAGGGATTCGATGAATGAACGCCAGAAGGAAAAAGAAGCTGACGGCGATAAAGCTGGCATAATCGTTTTCATTGACAAAAACGGCAGTGGGAATGCCCTGCTGGTACAATGGCGCAACGTTAATTCTTGAAATCGGCAAATGGTGCCTGGTGAAATGGTTCCATAAGCCGATCAATATAAGAAACGTGAACATGAGAATCCAAATGTAAAAAATGTGAAGAAAATGCTTTCGTTCGTTCAGTAAAAAGACGGCAAAAAAAATAAGCGATACACCAATGGCAAGGAAAATAAAGTCGAGCAGCCCAACTTTCAATGAACGAACCCAGGCGAGCGAGGCACACGCATAGAAAAGCCAGAAAAGATGAAATAACAAAACAGGTTTTATTCTGTTATTTTCCCAATCAAGAAAGGTCTTTTCTTTTATAAAATAAAGAGCGAATACGAAAACCATCACAATATACAGCATCCGATAGGGAAATAAGCTGACCGGGCCGATTTTGACGTTGAAAATGGCCGCTCCGAAAAACGAGCTGATGATGAGTAAATAAAGGACGATGACCGGAAAAGATAAAGGAAAGATCCACGGTTTGAACACGACTAAAAATAGAACTGCGATAAAATAAAGGACAAATAGAGCGACCGCTATTTTTACAGAGATAAAGGCCATTGATCTTCCCTCCTTTACGTTTGGACAATAAAATGTGCGTTTTGGAAAATAAAAAGTGACTTTCGTGAAATAAATTTTGACTTTTGGAAAATAAAATCTTACTTGCGGAAAATAAAATGCGTTTTTGGGAAAACAAGCTTCACATTCCAAGCATCTTGGACATAAAATTTCAAATTTCTACGGTAACGTAAGCCGATCGGCCAAAAAATCGCGGATTTTTATCAAAATTAGCAAATCTTTTTATTGACGTTCCAGCCTTTGTTCTTCTGGCACATCTTTTAATTTTTTCGCCGGAACGCCCGCGACAATTTCGTATGACAGGACATCCTTCGTCACTACGCTTCCTGCGGCGACCGCTCCTTCTTCCTGGATCACTTTGCCGGGTAAAATTGTACTATTCGCGCCAATTCTTCCGCCGTCTTTCACCGTCACCCCGAGAAAGTGGCTAAATCGTTCATTTGACCGCGCCATAAAGTTGTCGTTGGTTGTGACGACAGCCGGTGCGATGAACACTTCATCGCCAAGATTGGAGTAAGCGGTAATGTAGCTATTTGTTTCGAGTTTGCAGTTCTTACCGATGACGCAGTCATTTTCAACCGCAACCCCGCGGCCGACAATCGTTTTTTCTCCAATTGTCACGCGTTCACGGATCGTTGCAAGGTCGGCAATATACACGTCATCGGATATCGCGGCGCCTGCATACAGGATCGAAGACGTGCCGACGGTAACCCTTGCACCGATAGCTGTCGGCGGCAGGCTATTATCATTTTTCAATGTTGAGTTGGCGGCTCGCACCGGTTGTTTTCCGATCACTGCACCGTCCTGGATAACAGATCCGTCGCCGATCACCGTCCCATCATAAATGATGACATGATTGCCGATGTTGACATCGCGGCCAATCTCAACCCGTTCGCCGATCGTTACATGCTGGCCGATGACGACATTGTCTTTTAACCTGACATGTTTTCCGATGCTTGAATAATGCCCGATATCCAAATGGTTGCCTGTTATGGCTCCTTTTTCGATGATGACGTATTGCCCGCGCTTGATCGTCTTTTTTGGGATTTTAAAGCGTGATGTGATCGGAATTGCGGTCAACATTTTTTCCTTCTTATAAAATTCGACCATTTTCGAGATGACATATTCTTGCTGCTCGATGCGCAATTCCGGATACATCGGGAGTGACAGCACTTCCTCGGCCGCTTTTTCTGTTTCAGGGAAATCCCCTTCTTTATAGCCTAAACTGCTGAAAACGGGCTGAAGATGTAGCGGCTTAGGGTAGTACACCATTGTGCCGATTCCGTTTTCTTTTAAAAATTGCTGCAGTTCGGCCCGGCGCCTTACGCGGACAGTATATTGGTGAAAGACGTGGTCATTTTCGTCTGCAACAAAAGGAGGAGTGACAAATTCCCTCATCTTTTCATCGATTAAGCTCGTATAGATCGCCGCATGCTTTTGCCGGGCTTCATTCCATTTTTGCAAAAAGGGAAGTTTAACGTGCAAGATCCCGGCCTGTAGCTCGTCTAATCGGCTATTGCAGCCTAACTCATGATGATAATATTTTGGCTTGCTGCCATGAACGCGTAACATACGGAGTTTTTCAGCGATGTTTTCATCGTTTGTGATGACCATTCCGCCATCGCCATAGGCGCCGAGGTTTTTTGATGGGAAAAAGCTAAACGTTGCGGCAATGCTTCGTTGTCCGGCATGCTCTCCGTTTTGCTTTGCGCCAATTGACTGTGCTGCGTCTTCAATGACGGCAATGTGATTGTTTTTAGTGATTTGACTGATCGCTTCCATATCGGCCATCTGCCCGTACAAATGAACAGGAATAATCGCTCTCGTTTTTTCCGTTATCGCCGCTTTTATTTTTTCCGGGTCGATGGTATATGTACGAGGGTCAATATCGGCGAAGACGGGCGTCGCTCCAATTCTCGCCACAGCGCCGGCCGTTGCAAAAAATGTGAACGAAGGAACGATCACTTCATCTCCTTCTTTTATCCCGCACGCAAGAAGCGCCAGCTGAATCGCGTCGCTTCCATTTCCAACGCCAATTCCATAACGTGCCTGGGACAATTTTGCAATCTCTTCTTCAAGCGTTCTTACATGCTCGCCTAGAATGAAATGTGATCCTGACATGATTTCATCCAGTTTGGCTAATATGTCTTCCTTGAGCGTTCTGTATTGTTCCGTAAGATCGAGCAAAGGTACATTCATTGGTTTACCCCTCTTTCAAATGATCATTTAAAGAACAAATCGTCAGAAACCTTTCAGCCAACTTCTTCATATCATGATGATCCGTTACGTAGCGAAAGCTGTTAGATGCGATTTTCAATTTTTCATCGTTCGATAGTTGGAGCAATTTTTTCAATCCTTCGGCAAAGGCCCGCTCATCTTCTGGAACGACCGTAAGCCCCGCGCCAGCGTTTTCAACTATGTTGTTCGCGACATTTCCGGCAAATAAAATCGGCTTTCCGATCAGCAAATAGTCGTTCAGCTTATTTAAGCTAATGCCGTATTTGTAAAGCGGCGTATTGAGCATTGACACTATCAGTACATCGGCGAGGTTAAGTGTTGCCATTACTTCATGTTTCGGAATGCCGCCAAAAAAATAAACATTTGGCACGTTTTCTGCTAGTCTCATCAAATTGGGCTTATCAGGGCCATCCCCTATGAAAACATAGGCGACTTCTTCCGGGTCCGTCCATTTTGCGCTATTGACGGCCGTTTCGAGGGAGTTGGCGATGCCGTGAGCCCCGATATACATGGCGATTTTTCCATGCTTTCGTTTAATTTCATCCAGCTCCCCCCGAAGAGAAGGTTCGCGATGTTTTTCAAGGATACGTTCCAATTTTATTCCATTCGGGACGAAATGAATGATGTTTTTGTCGACGCCAAACTGGCTGATATAGTCGATGGCGCCCGGAAGCGTTACGATGATCCGTTCCGCCCGTTTGTAAACAAATTTTTCAATTGCGCCAAACATGAGGACAGCGGGATGCCTTTTGGACATAGAGCCTAAATCGACGAGGGTTCGCGGCCAAAGGTCCCGAATTTCGACAACGTAAACTGCCTTTTTCCATTTGCTTAAAAAGTAGGCGGCCAAACAGGCAAATAAATGGACGGAAGAGCCTACGATGACATCTGGCGCCTCTTTCACCTTCATTCCTCTATAAAGTGTCATGAAAAAATAGCTGATCATATTGAGGACACGCTTGATTCCATTCCCTTTATAAGGGAGCGTCCACATCCATTCAAATTGAACGCCGTTCACATTCTCGCTGTAATTTTTCTTCTCTTCGTTCCGCCATTTAAATTGATAGGCTAAAAAACTGCTGGCAAAAATGCGGATTTGGTGGCCTTTCTTTACTAGTTCGTGTGCCAGATCGTAATGTCTTGTAATACCTGTATCTGTTGGTTTTAATGCGACGTGATTTAAGATCCATATTTTCAAAGCCTTAATTCACTCCAATGCTGCGACTCATAATGGATATGGCTCTAACGTAGCATCCTCCACCTTTTCAAGTGACTGATACATTTGAATGAGCCGTTCGCTTTCTCTTTCCCAATTGAAGTTCTCGAGAACCGCCCTTCTGCCGTTTTCGCCCATTTTCCTTGCCTCGAACGGGTGCTCGATCATCCATTTCATCGCGTCTCGAATTTCAGACGGGTCAAGCGGATCGACGCAAATGCCGCATTGGTTATCTTCAACGAACTCTCGCCAGAGCGGAAAATGGGAAGCAATGGCCGGAATGCCTGCTGACATATATTCAAATAATTTAATCGGGTAGGACACCTTGTAGCGCGGCTCGGGATGAAGCAAGACAAGGCCCGCAACCGCCTTTGAAAGCTCCGTTTTGATCTCGTTCCGGCCGAGCCATCCTTTATGATCGATATGCCGCCAGCCTGACGCGTTTTTCAATTCTTCCTTTAATCCTTTCGGTGAAAAATGGCCGGCCAACGTTAACGTTCCTTTATGCGTTTCATTGAGAAGTTCAATCGCCTTTGCCATCTCCCGAACTCCCCTTAACGCGGTAATTCCGCCAATATAGAGAAAGTTCGCTTCTTTTTCCCCGTGATTCTCGCTTTCTCCTGAAAGCTCATTTACTATTGGGAAATTATGAACCGTGAATGTATTTGGATTGTACATTTTAAAACGATTGGCGATCGTCGGCGTTGCGGCGATTACGGAGTCGAAGCGCTTTGAGGCAAATTTCTCCGCATGGCGGGCGCCTATGGAAACGATTTTTCGCATCCCAATAGGAATCCACTTTTTCGAAAGAACTTGTTCAGGAACATCCTCATGTACGTCATAAATCACTTTTTTCCCATTCTTTTTAAGGAGAAGAGCGATTCCGATCAATTCAGGGTCATGAAAATGATAGACATCGGCATCCACTTTTAAACTTTCTTTATACACCTTCCATGTCGTGCCAATCATCCGGGTGAATCGGCTTTTCGAGCGGGACTCGACTCCAATGACATGAATGCCGTTATGAATATGGCTATCGGCATTAGCGGCTACAAGGAAAACTTCGTGGCCTGCCTGGCGAAGGGATTGGCATTCTTTCACAAAAATTCGTATATCATCTGCTGGATGGACCGACGTTAAATGACAGACTTTCACAAGATTACCTCTTTCCCGGACAATTGATTAATTGATATTTCTTTTAAATGGATTGATAAGTCTTCGAAATTGATCGATAATCTTATAACAAATAGTAATGCTCGATTTTTGCCGCCCACTGTTTCAGCCCATTGCGCGTATCAAAGAGGACCTTTGCATGTTCTGCAATCAGTTCGTAATTAAATGTGCTATGATCGGTCATTAAAATGACGAGATCCGCTTCATGGAGAAGCTCAGGCGTAACAGCGACTGTATCTATTATTTTGTCTTTAAAATGAAAAGATGATACATGCGGGTCGCACACTTTCCACTTCGCACCGGCCGCATCTAACTGCTCTAAAATAGGGATGGCCGGGGATTCGCGCATATCGTCAATGTCCTTTTTATATGCTGCCCCGAGTAAAACGATGGCCGATCCGTTGAGCGCTTTTTTATGCTCATTTAAAATTTTCGTGCACCTACTAATGACGAAATCGGCCATGCTATTGTTAATTTCTCCTGCCGTTTCTATCAAGCGGGTATGATACTTATACTCCCGCGCTTTCCAAGTTAAATAAAACGGGTCGATCGGAATGCAATGCCCGCCGAGTCCAGGACCAGGGTAAAATGGCATGAATCCGTACGGTTTCGTCGAAGCGGCTTCAATCACTTCCCAGACGTTTATGTTCATTTTATGGCATAAGATCGCCATTTCATTGGCCAGCCCGATATTGATGTTTCGGAACGTATTTTCTAAAATTTTTTCCATTTCGGCGACGGCAGGGCTAGATACTTCATGGACGTCCCCTTCCAATACGGCGCGGTAAAGGGCGGCAGCAATTTTTGTACAGGCCGGGGTCACGCCGCCGACGACCTTTGGTGTATTTTTCGTATTATAAACTTTATTGCCCGGGTCGACCCGTTCAGGCGAATAGGCAATGTGCAAGTTGCGGCCGCAAACGAGCCCGCTTGATTCTAAAATCGGCTTTAACAGTTCTTCCGTCGTGCCCGGATATGTCGTGCTTTCTAATACAACGAGCATTCCTTCATGCAAGTGTTCGGCTATCGCTTTTGCCGAATTTTCGACATACGATGTATCGGGCTGAAAATAGTTGTCGAGTGGAGTGGGAACGCAAATCATGACGGCATCGACTTCGCGGATGAATGAATAATCGGCGGTTGCCCGAAGCCTTTCTGATTTCGTCAAAACGGCAAGCTCTTCATCAACGACATCACCGATATAATTAATTCCGTTGTTCACCATTTCTACACGGGCTTCCTGAACGTCGAAGCCAATCACCTTGTACCCGGCTTTCGCTTTTTCAACGGCTAGCGGAAGGCCGACATACCCTAAGCCAACCACCCCGATCGTCGCTTTCTTCGTTTCGATCTTCGCGTACAGTTCTTTGCTGACGCCATTTAATGTCGCTATCATGTGTAAAACCCCTCCCTATGAGAAGTTCCTAACATTCACTGGCTGCTTGATGGCCGCTGACTCATACAAGGCTAATACAAACCGCAGGGCACTAAGGCCGTCTTCTCCTGATACAACAGGTGGGCGATCGTCTTTTATCGCCTTCATCATGTCTTCGATGATGACCTCGTGGCCGGATTTTTGCTGCGGAAAATGCTCGATCCTTTCAGATATCGTTTTTTCGTCTATGTTTTTGACAGACCAATGTTCAATTTTGGTTGCCGATTTCCCGCCTATTTTAATGCTTCCATACTCTCCGAAAACGCTGATCGACTCTTCATAGTTTTCCGGATAAATGGTCGTTGCCGCCTCGATGACTCCAAGCGCCCCGCTTTCGAATTTAACTACGCCGACAGCTACATCTTCCGCTTCAATTTCTCTTATTCTCGTATCGCACATGCTGAAAACTTCCACCGCATTTCCTGCCAGCCAGAGCATTAAATCAAGATTATGGATCGCCTGATTCATAAGGACGCCGCCATCGAGCGACCTCGTCCCGCGCCAGGTTGCCTGATCGTAGTACGCCTGATTGCGATTCCACCTGACCGTTGCGTTGATATGGCTGATTTTCCCGAGCCATCCTTCCTCCACCACTCGTTTTAATTCGCTGATAGCGGGGCGGAACCGGTTCGGATGAACGACCGCCAATTTCACCTGATTGATTTTAGCCGCCGCGATCATATCCTCGGCGTCTTTTAAACAAAGGGCCATCGGCTTCTCGACGATGACATGCTTCTTTCTCTCTGCAGCTTGCATCGCCAGTTTTGCATGCAGCCCGCTCGGCGTGCAGATGGACACGGCGTCGATACGGGGGTCGTCAAGCAATTCCTCTGTCTTCGTATAAGGTGTCGCATCATACGTTTGTTGATAAACGTCCATATTTTCGGGGATCGTATCGCAAACGGCAACAAGCCGCGCCTCCTTAATACTTTCTATCGCCCGGGCGTGCTTTTTCGCAATATGGCCGCACCCGACAATCGCAAAATTCACCACTGGCAAACCCCCTTTGAAAATGACCTTATATCATTCATATGCAAAAAAAGTGAGCCTCATTAAAAGAATCGGCTCACTTACAAAACCAAAAGCCATCCGCCCGTAAGCGGATGGCTTTTAAACTTAACGATTTTCATTTAACGCCTGAATGGTCGTGCGTATTCCTTCTTCCAATGATACTTCCGGTTTCCAGCCGGTCTTCTCGACGAATTTATGATGGTCGAGACAGCTTCTGTAAATGTCGCCTTTGCGCGGCATGCCATAATTCGGCGACATCTTTTTACCCATTTCGGTTACGATAACATCAAATAGTTTATTAATGGTCACTTCTTCATTCGAACTAATGTTGTAAATGCCGTCAGCAGCATGAAGTGCTGCGACATTCGCTTTTGCGACATCAGTAATGTAAATGAAATCCCTCGTTTGATTTCCATCTCCGTCAATTGTCACTTGTTCGTCTTTCGAAAGCTTGTCCAAGAAAATTTTAATGACGCCGCCTTCTCCTTCTTTCGTCTGTTTCGGGCCGTAAATGTTCGCATAGCGAAGAATGGCATATCCAATTCCGTTGGTTCTGCATAATGTTTCGATGTACATTTCTGCTGACGCTTTTGAAATGCCATATGGTGACATCGGCATGTAAGGCTCGGTTTCTCTTAAAGGCACCCTAATATTGTCCCCATAAACCGCGGCGGACGAGGCAAAGACCACCTTTTTTACATTAAGCTTTGCCGCAAGCTCGCAAATCTTGATCGTTCCTTCAATATTTTGCTTCATGTCAAAGATGGGATCGGCAAATGATGCTGGTACAATTATTTGCGCTGACAGATGGATAATCGCGTCAATTTTTTTTGCTTCTAGTACCTTTTGCACTTCTGTATCCAGAATATCCCCTTCAATCAACACGTCGCCTTCTTCCACATTGTCGCGACTTCCAGTATAAAAATTATCGACAAGGATCGGCTGATGACCTTGCTTTTCCAGCTCTTTTTTTGTAAAGGTGCCAACAAAACCCGCACCTCCAGTAATAAGTACGTTCATCTGTATTTCCTCCATGAGGTTGTGGTGTCTATTCAATTTTAGCCTGTTGATGGCGATTTTGTAAAATCAAAAAAGCCTCTCCCAACAATAAAGAGGCTATTTTTCTCCTGGAAATTTAACTCCTACAACAATAGCTTTTGTTCCAATCTGCTTAACATATATACGAAACCGTCGGATCACAAGCCGCATAAACCCGGTATACTTTCCTGTCTCTTCAATATACATTTTTCCATATACTGGATTCATGAGTATATCTTCGGTTTCTAAAATTGTCTGAATGATAAAATCGTATGTTTCTTCAGGGGTAAAATGTTTGCTTCGAAAGGATAGCAATTTTTTTCTAACTGGCAATGGCCACTCTACTTGCTGAATTTTCATTTTTTAAAATCAGTAGGGGAAATCGATGTAAGAAACTCCTCTGTTGTCATACTAGTTCCCTCTCTATACGATTCTAGACTGTCTGCAATCATTTGGCGCAAGTTCGGATCAGATTCTACTTCCTCTAAAATTGATGGAGATTCTTCTTCTTGAAGAACGATCGCAAATTTGCCTTTGCCAGGTACATAAATTTGAGAAACAGAGTTCTCCTTGCTCATCTTCCCTAAATGTTCGTATAATTCGTCTCCGGAGCGAACTTTATCCATTTACCACTCACCGCCCGCAATTTTAGTTTTAATTTCATTATAGCATAGTCAACTTGCTTATTAGGCGTCTATAAATGCGAAAATCGGTCCTGTTAATGAGAAGAAAGCGGGCAATTGGCTCCCCGGCGACTTGCTTAAAAATGATCACTTTTATGGCAAAGCTTACGGCATATGTCAACGTTGCCGATAAAGCGGCGCCTTTTAGCCCGATGAGAGGGATGAGCCAAACATTTAAAAGGACGTTCAGCAACACATTAAAAACGGACAAATACATGTTAAGTTCCGGCTTACCGCGCCCGGCAATGTCGTTCGATAATATTTTCTCAACCGACAACAATGCGATGCCCGGCAAAAGGATTCGCAGGAGAGTAGCGCTTTCGGTGTATTTTCCCCCGAATAAAAGGACGATCCATTCAGTTGGAACGCACAAACCAACGATAGTAAGGCCGATCGAGACCGCCATCATATTCCGGCTGACGATCGAAGTCAGCCGATTTCGCTCCTCTTCTGTATCAAAGGAAGCAATTTTCGGGTACAACACGCTGGAAAAGGACGCGGCGAAAATCGCCAGACGTTCCGCAATGTTCATCGCAATGACGTAAATGCCGACCGCTTGATCCGCCAAAAAGAAACCGATAAGAAAAACGACAAGACGATAATTTAGAAAGCTTGAGAAATTGCTGATGTATGCTTTTAAACCATAGTTTACCGATTTCCGAAAATAGTCGGCCGAAAACGTCGACAGCACCAGGCGCAACTGATATTTCTTTTTTAACCAGCCGACCATAACGATGGCTGTTACGATATTTCCGCATAAAAAAGCGAAAATCGCCCCAGGCAATTTTAATTTTAAGAGAATGACCAATAGGCCAACAAATACTAGAATGGCAAGCTGGTTAACGACCATCATCGTATTGTATGCTTTAAAATCTTGTAATCCTTGAAAAACGGTTAAAAAATATTCCCGCAAAAACAAAAAAGGAAGAGTTAGCAAACATACGTAAAGAAGCCCATCCGGCGTATGGCTGAAAAACTGGCCGGAGTAGAAGAAAACAATGATCGCGCCTAGAACCATGCTGATTAATCCAAGCGCAAGCCCGATAACCATATTATTCGTATACACGGTTTGGATCGTTACTTCTTTCTTGCTGACATAATAAATCGTTGATGTATTAATGCCGAGGGTGAACAACATCAGGAGCACACCGGGAAAAAGAGTAATTAAAGAATATTGTCCCTGTCCTTTTGGCCCTAAATACCTTGCAAGAACGATGAGCAACATAACGCCAAATAAAATGTTCATCACTTGTCTCGTAAACGTTAAAAAGCTATTTTTCAAAAACTGACGGTTTTCATTCATGTTCTTGATAGCTCCAATTCTTTAACCCGGTAATAAAATCGGTATAATTCTTTTTCGCATAATAGTATTCTTTCCACGTTTCATATGCTTTCTTACTATAATGTTGTTTTTCTTGCACGGATAATTTTGCAAATCGCCCGATTGCTTCCGCCAGCTGCTTCGGAGTGAGATCCGGAGCCAATAACATCCCGTTTTCTTCTGTTACAAGCTCCTTCACTCCGCCGACATTGGTTGCAATGGCAGGTATTCCCGAGCTAAAAGCTTCCATAATCGTGACCGGTATGCCTTCACTTGAACTGACATTGATAAAGACATCAACCGGCTCTTTTTCATAAAATGCATAAATTTCCTCGTTTGTCAGGGCTCCTGTAAAATGATACGAAACATGAGGGGGCAACAAATTTTTTGCTTTCTCTTCAAGTTGCGCCCGATGCGGTCCGTCGCCGATATGTGTCCAATGAGCCTTGATCTCTATTTCTTTTAACGCGTCAACTAGAAGTTCAAGCCTTTTAACGGGTTTAATATAGGAGCATGTGACAATGCGAAAAATGCCATCGTCCGAACGTCTGGCAAGAAAACCCGGGTCTATTGTGCCTAACCGGCTCACTTTTAGCTTTCCCTTCTTGTCAGGGTATTGTTCCCTCAAGTGGTTTTTCCCATCTTCCGAAATAGGAAAGATGAGATCGAGCGTTTCTATCATTTTTTGTTGCAACGGCAAATAAGGGGGAGAATGCCGGGTTTCATACAAGTCTCCTCCGTGCGCGCGCGATACGGCCGTCATTTTTGGATTCGTTTCTTTCAAAAACGCTAAGGCAAGCGCAGAAGGAGTCAACCAATACGAATAAAATAAACGATCGTCCAGGCACTTGAACTGCTTTTGAATATAATTGCGGATCAAAACCGCCCGGCCTAGCCAATTGATTAATTTGAACGGCGCTTTCCATCCTTTTCGTTTGGCCCGGCCAAGATCGCTTTTCAGCCATTTTCGCGCTTGCCGGTCGCGAAAAACCGCTGCAACTAATTGAAGGTAGCCAACTTTACCGGAGAGTTGGTGTACGATCGCCCGGTCAGGCGTTTCCCTCCGTTTTCCTGTCCCGTTTACGGAAACAATGTGGATTTCCTCAAACTGGCAGGCAATCGTTTTTAGCTCCGTATCGAAAAAAGATTCTCCGGGATAATAAGGGTATCGATTGGTTAAGATTACGATTTTTTTCATTTGCCCACTCCGCAACAGTCATAAAACTCCTTTAAAGTAAAAAATAAAAACGCCGGTTATCATCAAATCTTCCCCGGCGCGAGTTAATGCAATATAAAATACATAATGACGAGCCAAATCGGCGCGCATAATGTAACACCCCAAAACAGCCCGATCATCAAATCTTTTTCTTCATTTTTTGCGTTCATACTATCCTCTCCCTTACCGCTCTTTGATTCAATTCTTCTTTTCGCTTTACAGTGCGCTTGTTTTCGAATAGGATGAAACAATAGTATGATCCAAATATGATATAATTTATGGTATGCACTTTTGCTGAAGCTGTATCTACATATTAGAAATTATGCCCAATAGAAGCATTTTAATACGTCCTATGGCTATATTTGGGACATTTTTAAAGCAATTTTTTACACGATTAAACGAATCCTATCATTAACCATACGTTTAATAGGAGGAGGTTGCCAAATGGAACGTACCATGATTATTGCCCATCGCGGGGCGGCTGGTGAGGCACCTGAAAATACGCTCGCTGCTTTTCAATTGGCCGTTGAACAAAAATGTGATGCCATTGAGTTAGACGTTCATTTAACAAAAGACGGAGAGCTTGCCGTCATTCATGATGACACCGTGAAACGAACGACAAACGGCAAAGGCAGAGTCGGCGATATGACAGTTAAAGAGCTGAAGAAACTGGATGCCGGCCTCTGGTTTGGCGAATCCTTTCAAAAGGAGCGAATCCCGCTTCTCGATGAAGTGTTCGAGGTTGTGCCGGATCATATTTTAATAAACGTCGAAATTAAAAATGTGCCTTCTTTTTATAAAGGAATTGAAAAAAAGCTGTATGAGAAGCTCGTTCAATATAACCGGATTGAAAATACGATTATTTCTTCCTTTGACCATCAATGTTTAACAACAATGAAAAAGTTGGAAAACAGCTTAAAAATCGGATTGCTTTATCAAGTGAATTTGCTTGATCATGTTGCTTATACAAAATTATTCGATTTTCCAATTTATTCTCTTCATCCCCACCGACATTATATAAAAAAAGAAAACATAACCGATGCGATGGAGAAAGGATTGGCCGTGTATCCGTGGAACGTCAATAAAGAAAAAGAAATGAACGACTTTTTGAAGCTCGGGATTTCCGGCATCATTACCGACTACCCGGGTAAGTTATATAATTTACGTTCGGAAGCTTCAATTCCTTCGTAAAACTTTGTCTAGTTGTGTAAAATGAGGTGAGTTTTATGGAAAATTACATTAAGCACAAAATTACGTTGCTAAAAGAGCGCAAAAAAACAATTATGGTTGAAAAGTATAATTATGAACGGGTCCTTCTCGCCGCCCAAAAAGAGTTAATTAATACGGAAATCGCGATCGAAATTGCTGAAGAAATGAAACGGCTTGATCCAAATTCGATCTCCTTTAACACGAAAGAATATGAAGCGCTTTTAAAATTGAAATACGACGCCGAAAAAAAACTGGAGGAAATCGAAAACTCTAAACCGACGAAAGTCTTCCTTGAACTTGAAGCAATTGACAACTTATTAGAACGGCTGGAAAATGAAAATCACCAACCAATGGCAAGTAGATGACGGTCGTGCAGTAGAAAAAAGGAGAAAGAATATGTCTTCACCGTATTTTTTTAGTTTATTACTTGTTGTTCGAAACGAAGAAAAATATATCGCGAATTTGCTTGAGCGAATGATACACCAGGATTTTGATGCGAACGCATATGAAATGATTGTCGTTGACGGGATGTCGGATGATCGGACGCCGGAAATTATTCAAGATTATGTGAACCGGTTTCCAAATCGGATTAAATTTTACACGAACCCGAAAAAGACGCTTCCTGTTGGCTGGAACATCGCCATTAAGCATTCTTCAGGGAAATACGTGCTCAGGGTGGATGGCCATAGCCAGGTGGAACCTGATTTTCTCAAGCGCTATTACAGCGTCATCCAAAAACATCCGGAAGCGACATGCGTTGGCGGTGTCATTGATACAAAAGGGATCGGCTTCTGGGGGGAAGTGAATGCCTACGTCTATTCTCATATTTTTGGCGTCGGCAATTCGAAATTCAGAATAACGACAAAAGAGTGGGAAGGATATGTGGACACCGTTCCATATGGCGCCTATAAGCGCGAAATCTTTGATAAAGTCGGCCTGTTCAATGAATCGCTTAAACGGAATGAAGATATTGAAATGCATGCAAGGATCCGCAAAGCCGGAGGGAGATTCTTTTTATCAACGACGATCCAATCCGTCTATTTTGCGCGCGATTCTTACAAGGCGTTTGTGAAAAAGTCGTACGACGACGGAAAATGGGGAATGATTGCTTCAAGGGATGGCAAAGGCACGCTAAGGTTGCGCCATTTAATCCCACTTGTTGCCTTTTTGTTCGGTGTTCTTTTAGTTGTCGCCAGTTTCTTTTTCAAACCGGCGTTTGAAACCCTTTATACGCTTGCCGGAATTTATTTTGTGCTCTGCATAATTTCTTCATTCCCGCTTATTAAAATACAGGGACTCTCTTCCTTTTTCGCCGCCATTCTTGCCTTTTTCTCGCTTCATTTTTCAAGAGGGATAGGAATGACGGTTGGTTTATGCAGTCCTTATTTTTGGAGGGGGAAAGAACATGTCTCAAAATAAACGGGCGACCCTGCCGTGGGATTCGGAGAAAATATTGGCACTAAGGCAATTTTGCCAAAAAGATAGGGAACTGGAAGATATATGGACATGGTATGTACTCCGGAGAATTTCCATTTATTTCTCACTACTTTTTTGCAAGTTAAAAATCACGCCAAATACGATTACATGGGTAAGTTTCCTTTCGATGCTTATCGCCGGCTATTGCATGGTGTTCGCCAGTAGCAAAGCCTTTTTGCTTGCGTTTCTTTTTTACAACATTGGCTTTTTATGTGATTGCATCGATGGTGAAATGGCCCGGATTCAAAAGAAAACAAGCAATTACGGATACTTTTTAGACATATTGATCCAGGCGACGAGCATTCCGATTTATTCGTCCATCGGAATCGCGCTTATCCAGTTGCAAAGCGGCATTACGCTTTCCGTAACGTATGCAAGCATCATTTATTGGATGATGGTGACCGCGACGATGTCACTTTCAATTGCCTTTGCCCTTCAATTAACCGCAAGCAAGGTAAAGGAAATTGACCCGGTGAACCAGATCAGGGTAAAGTCCAATCTTTTTGAATGGGTCGGTTTTTTCACCGGATTGCCCGGCTTTTTCTTTGTTTTATTTTTGCTGAACCTGATCGGGTTATGGCTTCCAGATTGGCTTGAACGTCTCTATATGGCAGGATTTCTCGCCCTCTTTTTTGCTAAAGCCATCGTCCGCCTAAAAATTACGTTAGGATCCCTGGGAGATCAAGCAAGCGAGAATTGATTTAACCTATCGTCAAGTATATAATGAAATCTAGTGTCAAATTGAAACTATGTAACGAGGGGAAACAATGAAATTATTGAAAATCCTGGGCTTGTACGATTTGATGAAATACAAAGCCTTAGTATACTTTTTAGTTCACCGTGAAGTTAAAGTACGCTATAAAAATTCCGTACTCGGTTTTTTCTGGACATTAATTGAGCCGCTCGGGTATATGATTGTATATTCGATTGTCTTTAAAAAGATTCTAAATGTTAGCAGAGGACTAGATCATTATGAGTTGTTCCTTCTTTCTGGATTAATTCCGTGGATGTTTTTCTCAAGGTCGATCACAAGGGGCATCCGCTCGATTCGCTCGAATGCCAAACTAATTAAGAAAATCTACTTCCCAAGGCACATTTTCCCGTTGGTCATCGTCTTGTCGGAGTTTGTTTCCTTTATTCCGGCCTTTGTTTTAGTTATCCTTTATGGCATCATTTTAGGTGTCCCTTTTGACTGGCTGCATGTGTTGATCTTGCCAGTTGTCATGATTTTATACATTGTCATTGCGTATGGATTTGCATTAATTTTATCGATTTTAAACGTCTATTTCCGGGACATTGAATTAATGTCGACAATCCTGTTGCGGGCCGGACAATATTTAGTGCCGATCATTTATCCGATTTCGCGCTTTATGAAAAATCCGGATTTAGCCCATTATTTACCTTATTATTTGATCAATCCGTTAGCCGTTATTATTAATTCATTCCATACGGTTTTCGCGATTTACAAATCCGAAGCGATATCTTACTGGTACTACCTTTACGTCTTTATTTTTGCCGTTGTATTGCTGTTTGTCGGCATGGCGATCTTCAGAAAGCTTGACCGAAAAGTAGGAGAAGTGGTGTAAATGAGTATTATTGAAGTCAATCACGTATCAAAAAAGTTTAGCAAACCATATGAAAAGACGTTAAAGGGCCAACTCATTTCGATGTTAAAAAGGGAAAAAGTCCATAACCAGTTTGATGCGCTGAAAGACGTCACCTTTGATGTCAAAGAGTCTGAAGGCTTTGCAATTATCGGTCATAACGGTGCCGGCAAGAGTACGCTTTTTAAAATTTTATCGGGCATCATTCACCCTGACAGCGGGGAAATTAAAGTGAAAGGCTCTGTAGCGCCGCTCATCGAACTGAGCGCCGGTCTGCATCCGGATTTAAGCGGCCTTGAAAACATCAATTTGAATTGTGCCATTCTTGGCATCGAAAAAGAAAAAATCGATGAAATTACGCCGAAGATCATTGAGTTTTCCGAGCTAGAGGATTTTATTAACGTTCCTGTAAAATATTATTCTTCAGGAATGAAAGCACGACTCGGTTTTTCGATTGCCGTTCATAACGATGCCGACATTTTATTAATTGACGAAGTGCTGTCTGTCGGCGATAAAGAGTTCAAAAAGAAATGCAACGAAAAAATGCTTGAGATGAAAAAAGAAGGAAAAACGATCGTCATCGTCTCACATAGCTTAAAGTCACTGAAAAAACTTTGCGACCGGGCGATGATTTTGAAAAAAGGACAAGTTGTCGATATCGGCGACTTTGACAAAATGGTCGAATTGTACGAAACAAAAGTATCGAAAAAGAAACCAGCGAAGCAGGGCTAACGCTCTCCTTCGCTTTTTTTAATTACTTGTTCAAAAAGGAGGACAAACAGGGCCAAGAAGTTCGAGGAAGCGAAGTCTTCGAGCACCGGAGCGACGAGCAATGCAACCTGTTTCACTCCGAGTTGCACCGAGGAAGCAAGCTTCGGAGCAATGCTAGTAGATACAGGTGCATATGTCCTGTTAATACGTGAGGAGCGTAGAAGCAAGCTGACGCAGAAATTCGCCGGCAATGTTTCCCGGACTTTTTGAACATCCTCTTTATTGACTTTTTTTCGAACATAAGGATATAATAAATCAGATTGTAAAGCTTATATAAAGCTACTTTTATTTTTTTGTAATTTTCTCGTTTACATTTTGTTGTGAAGTGGAATGTATAAGAGAAGTTGCAGCATTCATTTCTAAAAAATTTATCTGCTCAAACTAGTTTGCTAGATAAAGGAGCACTAACTCATGAATAAGATTGAAACACCGATACAAAAAGTGGTCATTATGCTTGTTGACCTTGGCCTTTTGACTGCTTCTTATTTCAGCGCTTTTTATTTACGAAGCGAATATTTGGATGACCGTAACTGGGAATCCTATTTCCATGTCTTACCATGGATTTTATTGACCGGCTTATTTTTCTTTTCGGTTTATGAACTTAACTTATATTCCCGCAAAACGATCTGGGATTTATACAGAAGCATTTTTATTTCAACAACATTTATCATGTTCTTTGCGATGGCTGCATCGTTCTTGTTCCGCGCCTTTGCGTTGCCTCGTTCGGTCATTTTGCTTTCGTACATTTTGTCAATCGTATTTCTCATTACATGGAAAATCGTCATGTTTAAACTTGTGGTCCGATCAAAACAAGGCACGATTCTGCTTGTTTCGAAAGACATGGCCAGCGACCTCGGGATGATCAATAATGAACTTCCAACGATCAAAGGCATGAATATCGTTACCGTTGACCCTGAGTTGCCACTTGAAAAAATTTACGCAGCCGTTCCGCAGGCCGACTCGATTATTATCGGCGCCAACTGTTCAGAAAAAACAAAGTCTAAAATTATTTATCACGCGGTTGAAAATGACAAAATTGTTTATGTCGTCCCATCCCTATATGATTTGTTAGTATCGAAATCGGCGATTACTTCGCTTGATGATACGCTTGTGATGGGCGTAAAGCCGTTCGGCCTTTCGTGGGATCAACTTGTATTGAAACGGTTGTTTGACATTGTCGTTTCCGCTGTATTGCTCATTTTCTTGTCGCCATTGTTCATTATTAGCGCCATCGCGATCAAAATTGAGGACCCAAAAGGAAGCATCTTTTACAAGCAAGAGCGAATCGGACGCTACAATAAAGCGTTTTACATTTATAAGTTCCGCTCCATGGTAGAAAATGCGGAGAAGATGACCGGACCTGTGTTAGCAACGGAAAATGACGACCGCATTACGAAAGTCGGGAAATTTTTGCGTTTGACGCGAATTGACGAACTGCCGCAATTAATCAATGTCCTATCTGGCAGCATGTCGATCGTCGGGCCGCGCCCGGAACGCGACTTTTTCATTAAGCAATTTACGAAAAACAATAAGTCGTATCAATACCGAAACACTGTAAAGCCAGGGATTACCGGCTACGCGCAAATCAACGGCAAATATACGACCGATGTAGAAAACAAACTCCGGTTTGACCTTTACTATATTCGAAATTATTCCTTCTGGATGGATATCGTCATCTTAATGAAAACGATCAATGTTGTGTTAGATAAATCAAAAGCAGAAGGAAGCGCAGAGAAGCCTGCGGCAAAGAAAGACAGCATGACCATCCATTCATAATTCAATGCTATGAAACTGCAAAGCTGCCAGTATACAAAACTGGCAGCTTTTACTACTTTGTTTCGGTTGATTTTTACGTTTTTTGACAGTATAATAGCTTGTGATTCTTCAATATGTTAAACAAATTGGTATTCAAATAGAAAGACTATTGAATCACCTCTTTAAAAAGGAGGAAGATCATAAATGGAACAATCAAGAGCGAATCGACATAAGAAAAAACGTTCAAATTGGCGTAAAATCATCTCATCCATCCTTGTCATTTTGCTTCTTTCAGCAGGCGGTTACGGATTTTATATCTATCATTCCATCAAAGGCGCAGCCAATGAAATGCACTCGACAAAGTATTGGAGCGGTTCAAAACTGCGGACAGGCCCGCTTGATCTTGAAAGCGGCCAGCCCATTTCCATCTTGATTATGGGAGTTGACGAACGGGCCAATGATGTTGGGCGCTCAGATACGCTCGTCATGGTCACGGTCAATCCGAAAGATGAATCGATCAAAATGACAAGCATTCCGCGTGATACACGGACTGAAATCGTCGGGCACGGAACCATTGATAAAATCAACCATTCCTATGCGTTTGGCGGACCGAAAATGACGATTCAAACTGTTGAACACTTCTTAAATGTTCCTGTCGACTTTTATGTAAAAGTCAACATGAAGGCCTTTAAGAAAATTATTGATGCACTTGGCGGCATTACCGTTCAAAATAAGTTTACCTTTACAACGCACAAATATACGTTTAAACAAGGTGAATTGACATTAAACGGCGATCAGGCACTTGACTGGGCCCGTATGAGAAAGAAAGACCCTCGTGGTGATCTCGGCCGTAACGAGCGCCAGCGCCAGGTCATTCAGAAGGTCATCAATGAAGGAGCCAAACCTTCGACGTTGACAAAACTTGATGACATTATTAACGTTCTCGGCAAAAATATCGAAACGAACATGACGTTTGACGAAATGAAGACGATTCAGGCTAACTATATGGGAGCGAGAAAACATATTCAATCCGTAGAGATTGGCGGCTCTCCGCAAACGATTAACGGCATTTCTTATTATGTCGTTCCCGAGCAAGAGCGTCTCGCTGTCTCCAACGAATTGAAGAAGCATTTAGGACTTAATCAATAAGACGGGATTTTTCCCGTCTTATTTTTTTAACAAAGGAAATGTCGAACCGATGTATAAATAGTATAAGGGAATTTTATTAAGGGGGATTGGTTAGATGAAAAAATTACGGCTTATTGTCATTGTATTTGTTGTAATGTTTGCTTTTCTTGTTGAGGCGGGAATAGGCCAGGCAAAAGTGACAAAAATAAAAAAGACATTATACATATCGGTTTCCGGCGGGAACATAAGAACAGGCCCTGGGACAAACTATAAAAGAATTGAAACATTGAAATTCGGCACGAAATTAAACGCCTATGAACAGACGACGGGAACTGACCATAAAACATGGTATCATGTGACTTACGGCAAAAATAAATCCGGATGGGCTTCTTCGATTATCGTTACGACGAAAAACCCTGTAAAGCGCGTTTTAATTAGCGCTCCTCTCATTTCCCAAATGCCTGAGCTGCCCAGAGGCTGTGAAGTGACGAGTCTTGCGATGATGCTGCAACATGCCGGAAAGAAAGTTAGTAAAATGACGCTTGCGAAAAAAGTAAAAAAAGATCCTACATCGTATCGTGTAAAAAACGGGAAGACGTATTTCGGCAATCCGAACACAGGCTTTGTCGGCAATATGTATACGTTTAGTAAACCCGGATACGGCGTTTATCACGGACCTGTCTTCCAATTGGCAAGGACGTATTTAGGCAACAGGGCGGTAGACTTAAGCGGGAAAGATTTTTCAACTGTCATTCAATATCTCAATCAAAAGACGCCGGTCTGGGTTATTGCGAACACGCATTTTGCCCGTCTTTCCCCTTCCTACTTCAAAACGTGGTACACACCGACCGGCAAAATTAAAATTACGATGAAAGAACATTCCGTCCTCGTTACCGGCTATGACAACAACTATATTTATTTCAACGATCCGTTGGCCAATGTAAAAAACCGTAAAGCGGCAAAAAGCGATTTCATTGCCGCCTGGGAGCAAATGGGGAAACAAGCGATCAGCTATAAAAAGTGAGAAGAATGAATAGAAAAAGGCTTCATTCACTTGAATGAAGCCCTCTTTTTCATCTTTAATTTTTCATTAGAGTTGGAGTAAACATCGTTGATTTCAAACCTACACGTGAGCGGAATTTGTCTCCCTTCAGTTCAACCATTGATTGGTCTCCGGTTACCCGCAATTTAACGGCGTGTCCCCCGCTAGTCTGAATGACTTTAATATCAATCACTTCATTTCCGACTTCAGGGAATTTTTTCGCAAGATCAGCAAAGGACATTTCTTTCGTCCAGCCTTTTACCGTGTCATCCGATTTGTCATATGGATCTTCAACGCCGCGCAAATACGGGACGGCAGAAGACCAGACAAGTTCCGAATCTAACGTATGCCCGCCGGCAGAAGATGAGAAGTACGCCGTGATCAGCGTATTTCCGTAATAAATGACTTCCCCTTTCGTCGCTTGCACGAATTGATTCACATTGGCAGCTTCAACATTGACGCCTGCATAAACCTGGGATCGTTCATCGTTGTACATATCAAATTTACTTGCAGGTGATTTGATATTCGCCACCGCATAGTTTCTTGCAGCCAGAATTTGCGCTTTAATGGACTCAGTCGGCCATTTCGGCGATATTTCCCACGGAACGACACCTTGAATGTAATCTTCTACATTCAAACGGTTCACAACATCCATTTTTCCGCTTGAAGACATCGAGATTTCTAACGTTCCCCGATATTTATGACGATCGTAATATAATAATTGCCCTTTTTCAGAAACAACTTTAAAGGATCGGTCAATCGTTTTCGTATTGTTCCCGTTCGTTAAGGTGAATTTCCCTTTCTGAACCGTAATCGTTGTCGCAGTCGCTTTAGCCGGTATAAATAACACATTGCCGTTCATATCCTGAATGGTATAATTGCCTAATCCCTGGACATCGGCTTTGCTTAAGCCGAGAGATAGCGCTATCCGTACATCTTTTTTCGACGTATCGATCGTTTTAAACGTTATCCCTGTGTAATAATGGGACAGAATTTGATGGTAATTAAACCCTGCCTCCGCCATACCTTTTGCTCCCCATTGGGTCATCCCGACACCATGCCCCCAGCCTTTTCCGGTAAATAAATACCCTTTATATGCGGGGCTATTTTGAGCCTTGTCTTGTAGCCTCGTTAATGTTTTCGGTCCGGCCACGCCGGTTTCTTTATAGTTTATTGATTTTTGGAATGCTTTTACCGCTTTATCCGTGCTCTCGCCAAACGTATTATCGATGTCAACGCGGTATCCGGCCTTATTCAAATTCACTTGCAGCTTTCTGACATCCAGGCCATTCATTCCTAAGCGTAAAGTCCGGCTGAATCCTTCAGGGTATGTGACCGGTACCTCAGGCTTCGGTTCATCTGGTTTTGTCGGCGGATCCGTCTCGTCCTTTACTTTTTCTACATACTTGCCAGAAACGTAACCGTAAGAATCCTTATGCTTGATCTTCAGCCAGCCATTCTTCTCTTCCCCGGTCACCTCAACAATTGATCCTTTCTTTAAGGAAGTAAGAATTTTCCCATTGGTGTTTGGCTGCGTTCTTACATTTAAGCCATCAGTCGTTGTTTTTCCTTTATAAAGAACTTTTGAAGCTTCCGGTTCAGGCTTATTTGGCAGTTTTTCTTCTATTTTTTTTACATACTTCCCTGATACATAAGCGTATGTACTTTTATACTTTATTTTCAGCCAGCCGTTACTTTGTGCACTGACGACTTCAACCGTCGTTCCTTTTTTAAGCGTTCCAAGCAACTTCCCTTTTGTGCTCGCGGATGACCTTACGTTTAAATTTTCCGTTGTTGTCCCTTTATAAAGAACTTTTAATGCCGCAGGCTTTGCCACAGCCGCTGTCGATTTTTTCACATATTTCCCGGACACATAGGCAACACCCGACTTATAGTTGATTTTTAACCAACCGCCGCTGGCTGTACCGACAACATCGACTGTCGATCCTTTCTTTAATAGGGCAAGAACTTTCCCTTTCGTACTAGGTGAAGTTCTCACATTCAAATTGGCTGTTGTCTTTCCTTTGTACAACACTTTCAAGCTGCTTGCCGCAAATGTGTTCGATGTTGAAAACAGCATAAAAATGACAAGCAGCGCAGCACTCACTCTACTAAGCTTTTTCATCTCCGCCCCCCTAATTGTATAAGATTCATAACTTCTACTTTTTATATCGGCAGGTTCCGGAAAATTTCTTCTATTTCCGACAACTATTGTCTATTTTAATAGAAAATAAGTCTTATTTCCTAGTAATTTTACATAAAATTACTTGATCGGTTGTCTATCTCCTGTTGTTTATTTTTCTAGAAAATTAAATTTTTACAGGATTACACCAATTATTTTTAGGAAATCTCATCCAGAGACGGTTGATTATGATATAATCTTCCTATATGTTCCCTATTAAATTTAGGGACTTTTGGCCGATATTTTCCATAGGAATAGTCAAAGAGTAACAGATTAGCAAACTAGTTTACGATACAAGAGGAGAAAAATATTATGCTAGGAATAGTAAAAAAAGTCATTCAAGAATACTCCCCTGACATTAAACGATTAAAGAAACAAGTGGTGCGCATTAATGAACTTGAACCTCAAATTTCCGTTTTATCTGATGATGAGCTCAAGGGAAAAACAATCGAATTTAAAGAGAAACTAGAACGGGGCAAGTCGCTTGATGACATAAAAATAGAAGCATTCGCCGTCGTTCGGGAGGCGGCGAAACGCGTTCTCGGCCAGCGCCACTATGATGTGCAGCTGCTCGGGGGGCTCGTCCTTCATGAAGGCTCAATCGCCGAAATGCAAACAGGTGAAGGAAAAACATTGGTCGCTTCCCTTTCAAGCTACTTACATGCCCTTAAAGGTAAAGGCGTTCATGTCATTACCGTCAATGAATATCTAGCCCGTCGCGATTATGAAACGATCGGAAGAATTCACCGGTTTTTAGGATTGTCGGTTGGCTTAAATTTAGCAGAATTGTCAAAAGAATCGAAGCAAGAGGCTTACAAGGCTGATATTACATACGGAACGGGGAATGAATTCGGGTTTGATTACTTGCGTGACCATATGGTGCTGGATCCTTCTGAAAAAGTTCAACGGCCGCTTTATTATGCGATTATTGATGAAATTGACAGCATCCTGATTGATGAAGCCAGGACGCCGCTTATTATCGCCAATAAGTCGCACCTTTGTGCAGACCTTTTTTACATTACAAACCAGGTCGTTTCAGGATTGAAAAAAGATGTGCATTATGAAGTGGTTGTTGACTCGAAGCAACTTTTTTTAACGGAAAAAGGAACCGAAGTCGTCGAGAAAATGTTTGGTATTTCAAACCTATTTGATGCTCAGCACCAGCTTTTGTACCATTTTATTTTGCAATCATTACGCGCCCATACGGTAATGAAACGGGATGTTGACTACATTATTAAAGATGGCGAAGTGCTCTTGGTCGATTCATTCACTGGCAGGGTCATGGAAGGTCGCAGTTATTCTGAAGGGCTTCAGCAAGCGATTGAAGCAAAAGAAGGGCTCGAAATTAAGGATGAAAACGAAACTCAGGCGACCATCACCATTCAAAATTATTTCCGGCTTTATTCTTTGCTTGCCGGGATGACCGGTACAGCGTCCACCGAAAAAGCGGAATTTCAGCATACATACGGGCTGCATGTGATCGAGGTGCCGACAAACAAGCCGAAGCAGCGGATCGATCTTCCCGATGTCGTTTTTGCAACGCTTGAAGACAAATATAAACGGATCGTGGCTGACATTCGAAAATACCATGAAACCGGACGCCCGATCCTTGTCGGAACGACGTCGATCGAACAGTCGGAATATTTATCCGGGCTTTTAACAAAGGAAAAGCTCCCGCATCTTTTATTGAATGCCAAAAGCGAAGAACAGGAAGCTCGAATCATCTCTTTAGCCGGGCAAAAAGGAAGCATTATGATCGCAACAAACATGGCCGGCCGCGGTACTGATATTTTGCTCGGTGAAGGTGTCGCAGAGCTCGGCGGCTTGCACATCATCGGAACGGAACGCCACGAAAGCCGGAGAATCGACAATCAGCTTCGCGGACGTGCCGGACGCCAGGGGGACCCGGGCTCTTCCCAATTTATTTTGTCGCTAGAAGATGAACTGTTTATGAAATTTGATAAAGACGAAATGGAGCGCTGGAAAAAGAAGGTGGTGACGAACGAGGAAGGAGAAGTCATTCAGCCTGATCCGCTCAAGTTTGTGAATAAAATCCAGCTGGCGATTGAAGGCATCTTTTTCTCGGCCCGCGAACATTTGTTAAAAATCGATGATGTATCTGACCAGCAGCGGAAAGTTGTCTACGCCCTCCGCAACCGTCTGCTTGAGGAAACGGCTGTTTTATCGATCGCAAGCAGTAGTGTCAAAGAGCATGCTGAGCATTTAATTGAAACGTTCTGTTTAAAAGATACGGCATGTGAAGATTGGGACATGGGCGGTTTCACTGCAAAATTGGCCGACATTTTTCCTGATCAACCGATTCAACTTGCCGATTTTAAAGGATTGGAGTATGAAGATGTCGAAGTTAAAGTAGATGAACTTTTGGCGAAACGGAAAGAATGCCTCGATTCGTTCACCGAGGAAGAAAAACAGGCGATCGAGAAAGAAATGAAAATTTTAATGTTGCGCGCCTTAGATGAACTATGGCTGCAGCATTTAGACCGGATTAACTTTGTGAAAGAAGGGATTCATTTAAACAGCTACGCTCAAGAAGACCCGTACCGGATGTATGAACGGGATGCGTTTGAATTATTTAAAGAAATGCAAAGAGAATGGCACGAACAGCTTGCCATTCAGCTTGCACATCGGATAAAAGTAGTGCGGGCAGGAACGGAGGGATAAGATGCTTTCATTATTTAAAAAAAATAAAAATGTGGAAGAAAAGGATGCTTCTGTTGAGGCTGAAAACTTTGTCGAACGCGAGGCAACCAGACAGGAAACACCCGGAGATGAACAAGAGGTGGAAACATATCTTGATTTTCATCCGGATTGGGACGTTTCCAACCAGGAACGATACGTTTACGGCTTTCACCATGCCCAATTGCCAAAATTAAAGCCCAATCAAGTGTCCATCTCGGGTATTGACATTGTCCAGGACAATGAATTTTTTATCGTCAATGCGTTTATTCGGAATACGGTCGAGAAGCCGATCCGGTTTGAAGAAGTAGTCCTATTGTTGCTTGATAGAGAAGGAAAAATTGCCGCCCGAAAAACATTTGACCTTGAAATTTTAGGAGAGATTCCCCCTAATGCTTGCAGGCCATGGACTTTCCTTTTTTCAGAAGAAGATGTAGTGGCGGAATCGTTTCCTATTGACAATTGGACGTTAGCTTTTGAGCTAAGACAAAAGGAACCGTCCGGGCATTCGCTCATGTTGGATGAAGCATGGGAAAACAACTTAAATGATGTGCAAAAAACGAGATTGCGAGAATTGGTAAACAATCTCCCGCCACTTGCCTCCGGTGAAATTAATTTTATGGGAATTGAAGCAAGAATGAGCGATGCGGATGAATTGCATGTCACTCTCTTGATCCGAAACGGCAGCGAAAAAGATATTCACATTGAGCAAATCCCGCTTTTCGTCGAAGATGCAAGCGGACAAGTTGTCGCAAAAGGCGGCTTCCAAATGAATCACTTTGAGGTAAAAGCCAACACAAGTAAACCGTGGACGTTCATCTTCCCGGAATCGTTATTGGAGACGAAGGAAATCGATCTTTCCAGATGGAGAGTCTTTTTGCCGGAACATCAGCAAGCTTAAAAAACGCCCTTCAAAGGGTGTTTTTTATTATGCTATTCAATCGATTCATCAAAAAATAAATCATACTCCCTCCATCTTTTCGTTCCCGAATGTGGCAAGTTCATTGAAGTTAATAGTTTGTAGGCAATAGAGCTAGAAGGAAGCTGTAAAAAATTCCTGAATTGCTCATTCGTGATGGAGGATTGAAAGAGAAGAAAATAGTCGTTTAAAGCATTTTTATGGGCATCTCTTGAGGAAAAAGAGCAGGTTGTGCAAACCCATTTTCCCCACTTTCTTTCCATCGAGAGTTTTTTGCATTCAGGACAATGAACGCCCATTAGAAGATCGGATCTATTAATTTGAAATCGCTGAAGTACATCGAAATTTTTGGGGACATGCCAGTTTAAAAGAAGGTTACATAATTTGCGGATGTCCTTTTTGGAGAATTTTTCTTCTTTGTGGGTCTCTTTATACTCGTAGATTTTCTCAAGCAGTTTTGTGCTCCGAATGACACTTTGCAGCGGTAACTTCTGATGGAGTGATGTTTTAATAATCGTGTTTGAATTCGCCATAACAACAAGGGGTTCGATCGGTATTGCGGGGAAATGTTTGTTTTTCAGCCATTCCGTAAATTTGAACGTTTGAAAGTTGACCTGCTGAATCGGATCTGAAAACACTTCTTCCATCCCATTGTTTGTACGAATAAGTTGTTGGAAGGCCGGATCGAAAATCAGGGTGCCTGAAATATTTTTCACTTCGATGATGAGAATAAAAGATGTGGACAGAATTAATGTATCGATTTGAAAGAAGTATGCCCCATCTGAAAGTCGGAGATCATGGAAAATGAAGTATTCTTGATCGGGAAGGGATCTTAAATAATAGTCCAGCGACTGCTCTCCTTTAAAGCCCGCCAAACTTTTTGCTAACTCTTCTTCCACTTCACTGTATTTTGGATGCGAATGATGTAACCGCCTCAACAAAGCTTTCAACTTTCTAATTTTTAGCGGTATTTTTCGATCTTTTACAATCAATAATGACACTCCCCTTCTTGATTTTTAGATTAATTTCTGCACACGAACCACAATTCCTGCTATCAGATGTAATTTCTCCTTCAATGTGGGCAACTCTATCCGCCAATTCGGGTGCTCTATCCGCCAATTCGGGTGCTCTATCCGCCAATTCGGGTGCTCTATCCGCCAATTCGGGTGCTCTATCCGCCAATTCGGGTGCTCTATCCGCCAATTCGGGTGCTCTATCCGCCAATTCAAAAGCGCCCTCTTAAGGGGCGCTTTTGACAAATGCTAATCGGCTTGGCTTGCTTTCGTTGTGGAGCCGGTCGACAGCGGTGATCGCATACATATAACGCTTGCCGGGTTCCTCCGTTGTATCGACATAGGACTGCTTGCTGTCACCATTTTTTCGGACGGTTGCGATAATATGTTTCGGGTTCGTAAAATTGAAATCCTCTCCTTCGAACCGGTAAATGACATAATAGGCGGCATCACTTTTCTTTTGATCTTTCCACAAAAGCTTGACCCCTTCATCACTTCTTTTTGCTTTCATTAAGGTCGGCCGCTTCGGCGGAGCGTCGTCCAGCCACGGCATTGTCGGAACTAATGCAGGGTATGGATACACATCGTTCGTCAGGCGGTCTTTAATGCTGAGCGGATTGCGGTCCAAATCTTTAAAGCTGAAGTGCATGCTTCCCTGGATTTGCGGAAACAGCCTGTTGTACTTCAGCTGGTTCGGAAGTTCATCGGGATTGTTCCAAGCGGGATCCGAATTGTTCGCAATCTTGTAATCGGCCTGTCCAATATACAAATGAATGTTCCTGCCGTCCACTTCTTTCGTCCACCAATCAATCAACTTCTCATAAGCGGCCGGTTTAAATCCGAATGCCCAATAAATTTGTGGCGTGATATAATCAATCCAGCCTTGCTGAATCCACGTTCTCGTATCGGCAAATAAATCATCGTAGTTCGTTTGGCCAGCCGTCGTGTCCGATCCAGTCGGGTCCACCGCTTGATTCCGCCAGACGCCGAATGGGCTGATGCCGAATTTCACATAGTTTTTTTCCTGCTTGATTTTGGCTGAAAGTTTTTTAATGAGGTGATTCACATTGTCCCTTCGCCAGTCATCTTTGTTCGCAAACTTGCCCATTCCGTATTTCTCGTATGTTTCTTGATCGGGGAAATCCTGTCCTGCAACGCGGTACGGGTAAAAATAATCATCCATATGCACCGCATCAATGTCATACCGTTTTACCACTTCCATGACGCCATCGATGATAAAATCTTCCGCTTCTGGAATACCGGGATTATAATACAGCTGATCGCCGTAGCTGACGACCCAATCACGGTGTTTTCGTGCTGGATGGTCGGCCGATAAATTATCGATCGTCAGCCCTTTTTCTAACGTAATGCGGTACGGATTAAACCAGGCGTGGAATTCTAGGTTACGTTTATGGGCCTCTTCCACCATAAACGCAAGAGGGTCATAGCCCGGGTCTTTTCCTTGCACACCGGTTAAATATTTGGACCATGGGCCGTAGTTAGACGGGTAAAAGCTATCGGCCGTCGGTTTGATTTGAACGACGACCGCATTCATTCCCATCGCTTTTGCTTTATCAAGCATTCCCGTATACTCCGCTTTTTGCTGCTGAATAGGAAGGCCAGGTTTTGACGGCCAATCGATGTTCGCTACCGTCGCGATCCAAACGGCGCGCAATTCCCGTTTGACATAAGGGGAGTCCCCACCATTTTTCGCCTTCGCCATCGTTCCGGGGAACATAACGCAACCGAAAAAACTTAAAACAAACAACCATTTTCCTGCTCGCCATGCCGACTTCACATGATCTCCTCCCAATCTATTGATCATTCATTTCTTGCAAAGCCAAATAAAATGCTCCTTTTGCCGACGAAACGTCCTCTGTGACGAAGCGTGCACGCTGAATTTTTTGCTTCACCGATGAAGTAAACGAATCTTGAACGTACGGAATCGATTGAAGGATCCCCCCTTTCAACGCAATCTGAACATTTTGAGGAAAACCTAGCTTTTTATAAAGAGAGCCCGTTAGTTTAGCTAACTCTTCCCCTGCCTGATTCAAAATGGATAGTGCCTGTCCATCTCCGCCATTGGCTAGATTCACAATACACGGGACTAGTGCAGCCATCTCATCCTTTGTCGACGAGTAAACGAATCTTTTAATCTCTTTTACTTGTTTTAGCTGCAATTCTTTCAATAATGCTCTGCTGAGAGGGCCTGGCGGCAAACCGGCATCCGATTCGATGGCCATTTGTTTCAACGCTTGAAGCGAGATCCAATAGCCGCTCCCTTCATCGCCGAGCAAATGCCCCCATCCTCCCGCATAGTCATAGCGGGATCGATATTTTCCGATGCAAATGGAACCTGTTCCTGCAATCGTTAATATTCCGTCATTTCCTTTTAATAAGGCGGCATGCGCAATGACCGCATCATTGACAATTTTCACTTTCGCCCGGAACTCGCCGGTAAGTTTTATTGTTAACGGTTCCGGATCCGCGCTTTCGATTCCAGCAAGGCCTAAGTAAATACAGAGGCATTTTCCCGGCTCAAGTCCTTGCTGCGATTGGCGAATCGCTTCTATAATATGAGCGGTTGCCTCCCGATAGTCGATTAATACGTTGCCGAAACCACTTATTCCTCTCCCTGCCTCTTCTCCATTTAAGCGAAAAGCGACGGCTTCTGTTTTCGTTCCGCCGCCATCCACGCCGATCATATAGTCCAACCGTCCCTCACCCGCTTTCACTTCTTTAACGTAAATCGAAAAGCATCCCACGACCCTAGAACATCGAGCAAAAAAAGTTCTTCGTCTTTGATGCGGCCGACGACGTTCGTTTTCCCCGAGTTTTTCATCTCTTTTAAGGCGATTTGCAGTTCCCCTTTGTACTGGCCGTACAATTCGTTCTCGATTAAAAGGTCGCCACGGCGAATGTCTGGCGTATATGTCGGCGGGAAGGATTCGCTTTTATATTTCACACGGCTTTGTGTTGAACGAACAAGATAGTCCGAGACGTCCCCACGATAAACATGAGGTTCTTCCAACACGATTTTTTTCTCTAACTCGGTGATCGACTCATGCAAATGGACGGAAAATGTGAGCACATCACGGTCAACTTCCGCAAGCAGCCGCAATTCTTCCTCCGAAGCATAGGCGTTGGCAATGATCACATCATCGATGACGCCTGTTTGAAAAAGGTGTTTCGCCTGAACATGAATCGGCAGCCCGCGGTGCATTTCAAGGGTGCACAATCCTTCTGTTACCGGCCACGGCCCGAAAGTGGCATCGTTTGAATGGATGAATGCTGCCGTTTTCAGACCCGCACTTTTAAACTGCCTGCTACATTTGAGAAAATGTTCATAAGAAAGCCCGGTATAGCGGTGCGGGTAAAAATTATGCGAGCCAATTAACCGCTCTTTATTCGGCTGATGACTTAAAATGTTGTCAATGTATTTCGTTCCGTTCGACATATTCAGTTCGATTTTCAAACCATACGGATTATAGGTCATCATCGCTTCCTCTCTTCCGGAAAACCCGAGGTCAAGCCGAATGCCGGACGCCCCCAGTTCATGAAAAAACGAGAGGTCGCTATAGGAAATTCCGAGACGGTCAAACACCCGGGGGGAAATATCGACAATCGTTTCCATTCCTAAATCGCTGGCAAACGAGATCGTTTCCTTGAAGTCTTTGATGATCTTCCCGGCATCGCCTTCAACCGACAAAAGACAGGTGAAAATGCGCTTGAATCCGTACTGGTGGGCGAGCCCGATATATTCCTTATCTTTTTCAACCGTCGAATGTTCCGGGTAAATGGAAATGCCAAGCTGTTTCATTCTTCATCGCTCCTTTATGACGCTTTACGCTTCTTTATCTTCTTTTAGTTTTTTGATGATCCGGATCATGTGCTCGATTAATTTCTGTTCGGAAATCGCCGTCATTAAATGGTCCTGGGCATGAATAAGCAAGAGCGATTTTTCAATTTTAGAGCCATTCAATTCTTCCTGGATCAATTTCGTCTGTGTTTTATGGGCGATGAGCATTTCTTGCTGAACTTCTTTCATCAACTCTTCCGCTTTTTCGAAATCGTAATTTTCAGCGGCTGTTAATGCTTTATAGGCCAATGAACGGGCATTGCCGCCATGGGCGATCATTTGAAAAATCTCATTTTCAAAGGTTGGGTTCATCTCCTCCAATTTCCTCCTCTACTAGTCGATTGTTCTGTACTTTTGCCCTGGAGGGAACGTAATGTTTCCTAAAATGACCGGCTCTCTTGCGCCTGTAGCATTTGGGACATTGCCCGGGTTTTGGGACAGCGTCTCATTGGCCAAAAGGGCGAAGGCAACCGCTTCTTTTGCTTCCGAAGAAAATCCGAAGTCTTCTTGAATGCCAACAGAGCATTCATCTTTCAGCAGTTCTTTAATCATTGAAACGAGCGTCAGGTTATAGCTTCCTCCCCCTCCGATGATCACTTCATCGGCTTTGACTTTCGGGAAAATGAATGCCCGGTAATTTTCAGCAATTGACGTTGCCGTAAAAAACGTCACCGTTGCGAGCACATCATGCTTTGATACATGGCTAAATTTACGCAGCAGATCCGCCGTAAATTCCTTGCCAAACATTTCCCGTCCTGTCGTCTTCGGCGGTTTTTTAGCAATAAATGGATGGCTCATGCACTCGTTGAGCAATTGTTTATGGATAGACCCTAGTGCGGCAAGCCTTCCTTCTTTGTCAAAAGGTACGTTAAACAATCGCCTGCACACTTCATCAATGATCATATTTCCCGGCCCCGTATCGAACGCATAAACGTCATCAAGAGACGCATTCATAGGCAAAACCGTACAATTTCCAATACCGCCGATATTTTGCAAAACACGATTTTTCTCCTGGCTACGGTATAAAACGTACTCTGTATACGGGACTAATGGGGCTCCCTGGCCGCCGGCCGCCATATCCATCGTCCGAAAATTGGAAACGACGAGCGTGTTCGTTTCATAGCTGATCACCGCTGGCTCGCCGATTTGCAACGTAGACCGAACGAAAGCTCCTTCATCATGCGGCTGATGGTAGATCGTTTGCCCGTGTGACCCGATAAAATCAAGTCTTTCAATGGGCAATTTATTTTTCTTGCAAATTTTTTTCACGGCGTCGGCAAATAGGTGCCCGAGCTTAAAATTCAAGCTGCAAATGAGCTGAGCATTCGACCGGTCTGCCGATAGGCTGCTTTCGATTTCTTTTTTGATTTCTTTGGAAAAAGGAATTGTCAAAAAGTCTATTAAGTTTACGTTTGTAGCGATGCTACTATTCTCGATTTCAACTAACGCCGCATCGATGCCGTCAAGAGACGTCCCGGACATTAATCCAACCGCGAACATTACGCAAGCGCCGCCTCGTTAAAAAATTGCGGCAAATGCTCTTTATGGGCTTCAAGCAGTTCATCAAGGACTGCTTTGGCGACCTGGTCACCCGGGACGAGCGGGTTAATCGTCATCGCAAGCAAGGCTTTCTCGTATGCTCCTGTAACCGCTGCTTCGGCCGCTACCCTCTCAAACGATTTCATTTGTTGGATGAGCCCGTTCACTTCAACCGGAAGTTCTCCGACTGCGATCGGCTTTGGTCCATCCTTTGTGACGACACAATTGACTTCAACTGCGGATTCATTTGGGAAACCGGCAATAGCCCCGTTATTTCGCACATTCAAGGTTTGAATGTCGTGCTTATCATTGTAAATGGAAGAAATTAAACGGCAAGCAGCATCGCTATAATAGGCGCCCCCGCGCTTTTCAAGTTGCGGTGGTTTAACCTTTAAATTCGGATCACGGTATAGCTCGAACAGCTCTTCCTCGAGGCGTTTTACCACTTCCGCCCGCGTCGTGCCGGATTGAAAGGATTCAAGTTCTTCCTCAAGAATTTCTTTCGTCTTGTAATAATAACGATGATAAGGGCAGAGAAGCATGCCGATCGATTTCAAGAAATCCGGCTGCCACGGAATCGGAGCGATGTTCTTCATCGTCAATTGCTTCCCGGGATCCGTCAACATATCGATGACCCGGTTCGTCACGACTTCTCCGTCCAAATAGACGTTTAATCCGTAAACGAGGTGATTCAAACCGGCAAAATCAATGTGAACCCTGCTTTCCTCGACCCCGAGCAATTTCGCGATTGATATTTTTGTATGAATTGGCAAGTTGCAGACGCCGACGACTTTTTTATGCTGGCTGTAGCGAAGCAAGGCCTCTGTTACCATGCCCGCCGGGTTTGTGAAATTAATAAGCCACGCATTCGGACACAGTTCTTGCATATCTTCTGCGATGTCAAGTAGGACCGGGATCGTCCTCAGCCCTTTAAACAGGCCGCCTGCACCAACCGTTTCCTGCCCGATCACCCCGTGCGAGAGTGGAATTCTCTCGTCTTTAATTCTCGCCTCAAGCAATCCGACACGCATCTGAGTCGTGACAAAATCCGCATCCTTCAGAGCTTCCCTGCGATCCAATGTTAAATGGATGCTGATCGGGACCTTCGCCTTTTTTACCATTCGCTGCGCCAAACAGCCGACGATTTCCAATTTCTCTTTTCCCTCTTCAATATCGACGAGCCACAACTCACGAACGGGCAATTCCTCATACCGCTTAATGAACCCTTCGATCAGCTCGGGCGTATAACTCGATCCTCCGCCGATCGTAACAATCTTCACTCCTTTATTGCCCATGTTAAACACCCCTGATCTTAAATTTTCGTTAAATAGATTAGTAGGTAAGATAATGCCGAACATCCGGCCAACGAGAATAGAAAGCATTTCAAAAGGGGCTTCCTTTCTTTAAAAATGGCATCGATATACGTAAGAACGATCGTCAACGCCATACTTGCCGAAATGCTCGTGCTGATAAAAAGGCTGATGTCTTTCCGAATCCCGAGCGCTGTAAGAACCGGGACAAAGACAATATTTGATCCGCAAACGATCAATAAAAACGTAAAAATGCCCTTAAGGCTAAATCTCCGCAATCTTCCTTCGCTATCCATATGCAATCACCTCAAAAGGAAAAGTGAGAAGCGCGCGAAAAACGACTCTCACTTTTATTTGGAATTCTTGTCCCCCTGTTCGCTTACATCGATAAAGTAGTGCCGCTATCAGCCTGCTCGCTTTGTTCCATCTTCGCCATCTTATGGTCATATATTTTGAAAAATGGGAAGTAGATGACAAAGGAAATGGCGATATTGATGACGACAAGGACGACCGCTCTCCAGTCGCCGCCAGTCGCCAAATAAGCGCCAATCGGAGCCGGCAAAGTCCATGGCGGCATAATATACGTCGCAGATACTAATCCGGTTGTCGTTGCGACATACGAAAGAATCGTCGTGACAATCGGCGTAATGACGAACGGAATGATCAATAGTGGATTCAATACGATTGGCGCCCCAAATACGATGGGCTCATTAATATTGAATATCCCTGGAATGACCCCCGTCCTTCCCACCGCTTTTAAATATTTGGAACGGGAAAAGAAAATCATCGCAAGAACGAGACCTAAAGTCGCCCCGGAACCGCCGATCCAGATGAACCATTGGAAAAACGTTTCTGGAGCCGTATACGGCAAGTTTTGCGAACCAGTCGCCGCCACTTCCGCGTTTTTCGCAAGGTACACTTCCCATAACGGCCGCGCTACCGGACCGACAACGGAATCTCCGTGAATCCCAAACGACCAGAAGAAAACGATGAGAATAACCGGTACGAGAACGCCAAAAATGCTGTCCCCTGCTTTAACAAAAGGACTGACAACTTGTTCAACGACATGATGCAAATCGACGCCGAATACGACGGTTACAAGTGACATTAATAAAATGACGATGGCGACAGGAATGAGTGCTTCAAACGAACGCGACACCGATGACGGCACTTGTTCGGGCATTTTTATTGTAATTCGCTTCGTCTTGCAAAATCGCAATATTTCAACGGAAACGATCGAAACGAGCATCGCAACAAACAATCCGTGCCCTCCCAGATTCGTCATTGGCAGCATAAATTGTCCTTTGACGAGTTGCGGGGTAATGGTGAGTAAAAGCGCGGCAACCGATAATTGGCCGCCTGAAAGCGGGTCTAATTTATAGCTTTTTGCCAGGTTATAGCCTAAACCGAAAGAAATGTATAAGGTCATAATAAACATCGTCAGGCGGTAAGGAATTAAAATTTCAAAAATATGCTTTTTCGCCCATAGAGCGATTGCCCAGTCTTTCGGAACCGGTGGGAAGGCCAATATCAAAAAGAAGCTTCCGACAATAATGAACGGCAGCGCGGAAATGACGCCATCGCGAATCGCTCTTAAATGGCGCTGCTCCGAAATTTTTGCCATTGGCCCGGACAATTTCTTTTCTAAAAAATCGACAAAACTCATGTAAACCCCCCCGTTACATTTAACGTTTACTTACATGTTTAAAAGTTCTTTCAACTTTTGTAGCAATAGCGGCCCGCCTAAAGGTGTATATGCTTGCGGTGGAATCGGACCACACGGGATGGAAGCTTCATCCGCAATTTTCTTTACCGAATCCAACCGGTGCCTTACTTGAGGGGCAACCATAATAGCATCCCAGCCATTGTCAACTTCGTTTTCCAATTCACCCGTACCGATCGCAAGCACTTCCATTTCCATCCCTTGCTTTTCAGCTTCTTTTTTTAAAGCGCTTACAACAATTGCACTTGACATGCCTCCTGAGCACACAAATAAAACTTTCATCATTTATCGTTCCTCCCCATTTTATCTATCTTCAACATCCGTTTAGTCTATTGGCGAATCCCGATCACCCCCAATAAAGATTGGAAAAATTCAAACATTTACCTCTATTATACAATGATGAAATTTAATTTCAATACAATTTTATAATACTTCAAAATTTTATTTCAATCATTGTAAATCGACATTTCCAAAGGATAGCTTTCGACATACTCTGGAATGTTTGCCGGAAAACTAAAAAACGCCTTGATTGGCGTTTTTTAGTTTCGTCTATTTAGAAAAAAGTCGGTCTACAACACGCTCGGTAGCTTTTCCATCTTCTAAGCCGCAATATTTTTCATAAAATGCTTCGTACCGTTCGCCATAGCGCTGTTGAATCTGATCAATATTACGGACCGCATCGATGATGTCATCCGTCGTTCGCAGAAAAGGCCCCGGCGCTTCCTCTTCAAAATTCATATAGAATCCGCGCAGCTGATCTCGATACAACTCGAAGTCATACGTGTAAAACAACATCGGCCGCTTCAAATTGGCAAAGTCAAACATAACGGAAGAATAATCGGTCATTAAAATATCCGTAATTAAATAAAGCTCTTGAATATCCGGGTATTTCGAGACATTGTAAACAAAATCTCGAACTTCTTCCGGGATATGGATCTTGCCACTAACGACAACATGCATCCGCAAGAGAAGAATATATTCTTCCCCCAGTTTCTCTTTCAGCTGTTCAAAATCAAACGGGATATCAAATACAAATTTGTTCTTCTCCTTTTGATTGTCACGAAAAGTAGGTGCATAAAGGATAACTTTTTTATTTTCAGGCAATCCAAGGCGCTCTTTAACTATTTCAGCCATCTTCTCTTTTTCCGGTTTATAAAAAATATCGTTTCGCGGATAGCCTACCTCAAGTATATTCCCGGTATATCGAAAGGCACTTTTGAATGCATTTGTTGCATATTCGCTGGGTGAAATTAAACAGTCCCATCTTTGGCTCGCTTTATATATCCGTTCTACATAATCTTCGCTTCGTCCATGGACCTGTTTAATATCAAACGCCATTTTTTTCAATGGTGTTCCATGCCAAGTTTGAATATAAATTGTCTCTTTTCTTTTCTTCAGATGAGTAGGGAAATTTTGGTTATTAACCCAATATTTAGCTTTAGCTAAGTAATAATAATATTTTGGGCTTAACCGTGCCACACGTATCGTATGGTCATCATGAAAACGATGTTTTTTATTATAAAACCAGACTTTATTAAATTTCAAGCCACGCTTAATGATTTCCTCATAAATCATCTTTGGACTATCCGCATATTGTTTACCGACTCCACTTTCGAAAACAATTAACTTATTATCAACTGGTAAGACACGTCGCATGATATTGTATAAGAAATGCATAGTTGGAAAATAGTAGTGACTTTTTCGGAACCGTTTATAAAATGCTCTAACAAGTTCATCTTCGGATATCTTTTTAAGAATAGACTTCCTCGTTTTAAATTTGTCAACTGCCTCATAAATACGTTTACTTGCATTAAGATCCGTGTATTTTAAAAACTTAGAAGCTCTCACTTGATTTTCCGGTTTCATTAAAAAGTCATTTTTAGCATATTCTTCAATATGTTGAAGAATTTCGTTAACATCATACACAATATCCCCCGGTAGATCGTTATCTAAATCAAGATGTGACCCTCGTTTTCCTATAAATCGTTTCCTATCAAACTGGTAATAAAGAATAGGACGATGCAAGAAACTAAAGTCAAAGCCAACACTTGAATAATCAGTGAGCATCATTGCACTTTCTTTCATTAAGTATTGAACATCAACTTCCCCCTGACTTATTACTCTAACGGGCGCGTCTTTGAAAAAATGTGTGAATTTTTGCATGTTAGGGTGTAAACAAAGGATAATTTCAAATTGATATTTATTCGCGAGATCATGTAGACTCGGATGATAAACTAATTCGCGATAACGGTCAAAGTACTCACTTTCTAAAAACGCATCATCCGTAACTAGCCACTCACGCCAAGTAGGAATAATTAAAAGTTGCCTTTTTTTATCAACATCTTTTTTCAGTAAACTGTCAAAACGTGATAAACCAGTAACCGCGACTTCGTAAGAATCGTATCCAAAATCGTTAACAATCATTCGTTTTTCAAAATCAGAGCTTACGATAAACAAATCGGTAGAAAAGCTGGGAGAGCTCTTTCCATAAAAGTGAACCGTGTTTTTCGTGCCCATTACACCATGTTGCAAAAATATTTTTTTAGCTTTAACAGCTTTCTTAAATTCATTTGTACGTAATGGATAAAGATAATCGGGATGATGAGATCCAATTATACGGGTTGCCATCAACGTATGCCAAATGTGCTCCTTTGACTTAAAATAAAGGATATTCCCTAAATCTTTGATATTTCTTAATTCTGTAGAGTTCTCCTCAATAACATAAAACACATTACGTTTTGGATGATTTTGCCTCATATATTTAAAAAAATGATAACCTGTATCTTGTGCTTTATATGGACGTTCACCAACAACCCAAATTTCACGTTTTCGATAAAATAGGCGGAGCAACCAGGCCCAGCGCATCATTTTTTTCAGATAAAGAAATACATCCCTTTCAAATTCATCTACTTGAAGTGATAATTTAAACGCCTTAATTGTAAAATATGGCGTAATACCATACA